>NZ_JBNGOX010000016.1:0-105010 GCF_050589785.1 Carboxylicivirga caseinilyticus
AAATTGTTTTAAGATATATTGCGGGGTGGAGCAGTTGGTAGCTCGTTGGGCTCATAACCCAAAGGTCGTCCGTTCGAGTCGGGCCCCCGCTACTATAAAGCCTTGGAGATTTTTCTTCAAGGCTTTTTTTGTATTCATTAGTTAGTTTTTTAAAGTTGAGTTGAAGAAATTTTTTCTTCCGTTAACTAATGGATTTTACTAAAAACCTTATGTAACCTCACTTTACATCGCTTCTACAATAGCGTAAATTTGCAGCATATATCCCGACAAAATAAACAATCATGTTATGCAAAAAAATTTACTTCGCTTTTGCAACGGCTTTTACACTTGTTGTTAATACAATGGGACAACAGCTTCATGTCCCTGTTAATTACTCCAGCATTCAGACTGCTATCAATGCAGCAACTGAAGGTGATACTGTTTTGGTAGCTGAAGGTACCTATTACGAGAACATTAACTTTAATGGCAAACCCATTACCGTGGCCAGTCAATTTATACTAGATGGAGATACCTCGCATATTTCCAAAACCATTATTGATGGTAGTCAGCCTGCAAATACAACAAAAGCATCTGTTGTGACTATTACCAATATACCTAATGGTAAAGCAACATTAACGGGTTTAACCATAACAGGTGGCTCAGGCTCATATGTCTATTTTGTTAATGCAGGAAGATATATGGGTGGAGGCATCTATATCAATGGCAATGGTGCAATTATTTCAAACAACCATATTCAAAAAAATATCTTGTCAAGAAATGTAAATCTACATGCTGCCGGAGTTGCAGCTATTTTAAGCGAGAATGATACCTTAATTGTTGAAAATAATTTAATAGAGAAAAATGAGATAATATCTGATAAAATGTGTGGAGGTGGAGGTCTGTGGATCTTTTCTGGAAGAAATTCATTTATAAGAGTTCATGACAATACAGTTCAATTTAACAAGGTTACCAGCAGTGCCGATTATAAAGTTACTGCTGGTGGAATAGCGGTCAATACAGAGTATGCTTATGAGGCGGATGTTCAGATCTATAATAATATTGTATCGAATAATGAATTACATTGCTTATCAAGCATTGGAGCCGGAATTTATGTGACTTATAATAGATTTGATGTAACCCCATTAACTTCAACCCAAGTTAGAATTTTTAATAACATTATTTCAAATAACTATTCGCAGGACAAAGGTGGAGGTATTGGAGTCTGGAATCTGGCATACGATATGGTTTCCAATTCTTTGAATTATCCTGCCGACCCTGTCATTGTCAATAATACCTTGTATGGAAATGAAGCAACCGAAGGTTCAGGTGTATTTAATTACGATGCAAAAACTGTAATGATTAATAATATTTTATGGGATAATATTCCTTCTTTATCAGGAATGGAAATTTTTCAGGATAGTATTGATGATTATAATTTCCCAAACGGACCTTATTGGCCAATTCGCAAGAATTTTGGAACTCTGCATTTAAACAATAACTGCATAAAAGGTGGATGGCAACCCGGCCAAGAAAATGTATGGGAAGGTACATGGATTGGAGAAAATAATATTGATTCAGACCCGATACTTAACACTGAAACCTTTGAATTATCAGAAGATAGTAAATGTATTGGAGCCGGAGTAGATTCCATTCAAATTGATGATGCGTGGTATAAAGCACCACCTTATGATTTTAACGATAGTATTCGTCCACATCCAGTTGATAAATTTATGGACATTGGTGCTATTGAATCACCTTATGCAAATACACCTTATTTCTATCTCGATGAAAATGGAGTAACCATAAAATGCCTCCGTTGCCAACCAGGCGATAAAGGAATTGTAGGCGAAAAAGAATACGAAGCTGTAGACAGGGCTTTACTTGAACAACGCCGGGATGAGGACGCTGATTTAACCATACTGTGTACTTCGTTGGTCACTGATATGGGTAGTCTATTTTATAGAATGTCAGAGTTCAATCAGGATATCAGCTCCTGGGATGTGAGTAAAGTGATAAATATGTGGGGTATATTTAGCGATGCTCGTAGTTTCAATCAGGATATCAGCTATTGGGACGTAAGCAATGTATCTAATATGACTTCAATGTTCTCTTCTGCAACTTCATTTGATCAAGACATAAGTGGATGGAATGTGAGTCATGTTACAGATATGGGTGGGATGTTTAGTAACGCAGAAAACTTTAACCAGAATATTGGTTCCTGGAAAGTAAGTAATGTGACTGATATGGGTCGTATGTTCAATGCAGCAGCTTCATTTAATCAGCCCATAAGTGATTGGGATGTAAGTAATGTTACAGATATGAAAGCAATGTTTTCAGGGTATTATATACCTGATCAACCGTGGCCTGTGGTTGTAAACATGAAATTTAATCAGGATATCGGTGATTGGGATGTGGGTAAGGTTACTGATATGTACAGCATGTTTTCCTGGGCCAAAGATTTTAATCAGGATATTGGTGACTGGGATGTAAGTCAAGTAACTTATATGGGCCAAATGTTTAATAAAGCTGAGTCTTTTAACCAGGATCTTTCTAATTGGTGTGTACAAAATATTACTAGTGAACCTGATAATTTTGCAACTGATTGTCCTTTACAAACAGAATATTACCCGATTTGGGGATCCTGTCCACCTGCAACCATAATTATAAATAATAATGAGACAAAAGACAAGATTGCCGTTTCTCCCAACCCAATTAAATCAACAGCTTTAATAGAAACAGTTGCAGATAAACCAATCCAACGATTCGAACTGATCGATCTTACAGGCAAAGTGGTTCGTAATTATAGCAACATCAACAGCCATAAAACCGAAATTAACTGCAGCCAATTGAATAGCGGACTTTACCTGTTAAAAGTTTATGCTGATAAGGTTTATATTAGAAAGGTGATGATAGAATAGAAATGATAAGAATTTAAATTAATATTTAAAGTCTTGAATATCTTCTTCAAGACTTTTTTTATTTTACAACAATCACTTCTAAACCGTAGATTAAACTCATAGACTTAATACCTCTATTAAAAATAACAAATTATTCTTGTTAAAATCAATTAATCTTTTCTACTTTGTACTTCAAAGTTCTTTTTTATACCATTTACTATGAAAATAAAATTAACTAACATTCAGGCAATAGGCATATTCCTATTCATTGCTTCAATCTTTATTTATTATCTAACTTCATTAGTATCTAATAACGATGCTCCTGTCTTCTTCATTAACTATATACTAGCTTCCTTCTACTTTCTGCTTTCATTTGGAGATTTAAAAAAAGGTTCGAAAGTATATAAAATGAAAATTCCCAGATTAAACTGGCATATATTACTTTCTATCCTCGCAGTGAGTTGTTTTACATTAAATAAGACCATTGAAATTTTTACAAGTATACCAACATGGCTTGAAATTCTTCTATTCATAGGCCTATGTTCTTATATGATAATTGGAAGCCAGATTGAAATGCCAAAGTTTGCCAGCTATACATTCTCATTCTTTAGCGGCATCTCAATAACAATATTCCTCTATTATTCCATTATTTTAATCCCGTTTGCTCCTTTTGCTATTATTGGTCTATTTCTTCTTGGCTTGAGCATTCACTTACTGATTCCTTACTTCCTCTTGGCTACAACAATTGTTACTTTATACAGAAAGTTTATTAATGCACATATTAAGTCGGCCTTATTTGGAGTTTTGTTTGCCTTACTTTTCACAATCACTTACGTATCCATATACTCCTATCATCAAAAGAAAATCGAATCATCTATAATAAACATAGTACTAGAGGAAAAAGAGGATTTACCTGACTGGATTAGCTATGCCCAAAATTGCCACTCAGAATATTGGACTAAAAGAATTATTGGTCACGAACTATTATACGATGTGATTAAAAATTCATGGTGGAGTATGGGCTTTAACACAGGATCATTTTCAGAATTAAAAGTTCATGATCCTCTGGTTTCAATTTCAGCAGCATTCAACAAAACAATTTCATTAAGTAGAAAAGAGCGTATAAAAATAATCAACTCCATAACAGACTCCAGACATTACTCATACGAAAAACTATGGTCAGGAAAAGACTTAAATCAAAGCAATAAACTAACAGACATCAGAATATATCCGGAATACCGAATTGCTTATGCAGAACTTAATATCTGGACAACCAATAATAACAAATGGGAAAACAATCGACAGGAAGCCTTATATACTTTTCAATTACCTGAAGGTGCCGTTGCTACATCTCTATCACTATGGATAAATGGTAAAGAAGAAAAATCAAGGTTAACAACCCGAAAAAAAGCAGCAAATGCATACAAAACAGTTGTAGGTGTAGAGTTAAGAGATCCTGTTGTTTTACATTGGCAGGAAGGAAACAGATTAACTGCAACCATCTTCCCTTGTACTCCCAAAGAAGCACGAAGATTAAAAATCGGTTTTACCATTCCGCTTAAAAAGATTGATAACAAATTATTTTTTGATAACATAAGACTTCAAGGCCCCGACAGTAAATTTATGAGCGAAACCATTCACCTCAAAATAGTCGGAGAATCAAACAACCTTGAACTTCCTTCTTTTTTCAAACAGGAAAACAATAACCAATATATTTTTAACGGTAGTAAAAGAAATGACTGGAAGTTAAGCATGTCAGCTCCCGTTTTATCAGACAATAGCTTTAGCTTTAATAAGAAATCATTTAAGATGGTACCATTACAATACCAATCAAGTTTAAAACCTCAGTCAATATATCTCGACATAAATAAGTCGTGGAATAAAAGTATTATTAGGACTATCATTAACAAAGCCAATAACATACCCGTTTTTGTATATGATAATGAAATGCTTCAATTGACAAATGAAAACAAGGACCACATTATAGATAGGCTGTTGAAAAATAGTTTTTCAATATTTCCTGTTCATAAAGTTACCCATTCTAATGCATTGTTAATTACAGAAGGAAACATCCTATCTCCTGTTCCTTCTGAACTAAAAGGCTCTTCATTTTATAAAGTATTAACAAATTATATTGGACAAACGGAAAGTGAATTAAAAACCATTGTTATTGATGGAAAAAAATCAGCATACATAAGCACACTAGAGCAATACAAAGCTTTGGATTGTCAAAATATTTCAGAAAAAACCATTAAAGAACATTCCATAGACAAATGGTTTAAAGAATATAACATTGAAGATAAAGCTGTAACACTGTCAATGTCAGAAGTACAAATTGTTCCAGTTGATCAATCTGAAGAAGATATTACAAAAAAAGAAGCTCCGTCTCATCTCATGCGTCTTTATAATTATCATTCAATACTTCAACAGGCAGGACATCTCTTTCTTCAGGATGAAATTGAAATACCAGAAAAAATTTACGACCTGTGTCAGGAAGCATATATTGTCTCTCCAATTTCAAGCTTAATCGTTTTAGAAACCATTGAAGATTATAAACGATTTAATATTGAGAAGAATAAAAACAGCTTACAAAATGCAACATTGAAAGATTCAGGAGCGGTACCCGAACCTGAAGAGTGGGCATTGATTCTAACATTGGTTATAATAATAACTATATCATATCTGAAATTTAGAAAATAAAATCTTTTACCAGAATGATAAAAAGCACATTATTAAAACCACTCATTACCGAGCAAAAAAAGCTAATTACGTTGCTCTTAATAATTTCAGCATCAATTCCTGTTTTTCATAATTTTGGTGGATTAAGGTTTGAGCAACTTCTGTTTCTACTTGTTATACCTTTTACAACTCAAACCAGTGAAGATCTGAAAGGCCCTGCTATTTTTATTGTTGGGGCCATTCTTTTCTTTTTCATTTATTATTTAACTCACATTTATACCAGCTTTTATCTGGCGATCTGTTTTTCTGTTTTTTCAGGTATATATTACTTAGGATTCTATCCAACTAAACTTTCAGTTCTTTTAGCAGTAATTACAGCTCCTGTTGTTAAGTATTTATTAAGCATATTCAGTTTCCCGATCAGACTAAAAATTACTGAATTTGCCGGAGGCTTATTAAACTTTATATATAATGATATTGAAATATCGGGAAACTCTATATATAAGTACGGTAACGAATTTACTGTAGCTGAAGAATGTTTAGGGCTGAATATGATTAGTACCAGCTTAGTATTCTCAATCTTTATTATAGCTCTGTTTTCAAAAAAGCATAAACAAAAACCGGGCATTTCATTAAGTGTAACTATTCTGACATTAACCTTGTTTCTTGTGGTAATTTCAAACCTATCACGAATAGTTTTGACAGTGATATTTGAAGTTTACCCTGGTACTATCTTTCATGATTTAATCGGTATAATCACTATTGTAATCAACTGTTTTATTCCTATAATAATAATCACTTTTTTACTTAGAGGTTTATATATTAATAATCACACAAACAACTCATCTCATTCAAAATTCAATCCAATTTTATACATACTTCTTTTATTAACAATTGGCAGCAACGTTATCTACTCTAACAGTTTGCAACCTTCTTTAAGCACCTCAGAAATTAACATTGAAGGATTTAATAAGTCATTGAGCAAAGACGGTGTTTTAAAGTTTGAAAACGGAGATCATCTAATTTACATCAAACCACCTTCGTTTACACTTGGTTCAGATCATAGTCCGTTTATATGTTGGAAGGGAGCGGGATATAAAATTAAGAACGAATCATATATTAATATCGACAACCATGATGCACTCTCTTTTGAATTAATTAAAAACAATGATCATTTATATTCGGTATGGTGGTACAGCAATGGAGAAACAAATACAATTAGTCAATTAAACTGGAGATTAGCAACAATTAAAGGAGAAGCCCCTTTTTATTTGATAAATATTACAGGAACATCAGAAGAATCTGTACTTAAAGCATCAAAAGATTTTTTAAACAAGCAAATCATAGATTCATCCCACCAACGTATCTAGATTTGAACATATATAATACAAACTTGTTTATTATTCAAACTCTTAAAAAAGCAATACAATGAAAAGATTCGTAACTTTATTGGTAATCCTTTCTGCGATTACAATATCAAATATAAATGCTCAACAAATGGATAAATATTATTTCAGTAAAACCATAAATCTGCCATTCGAAGAGGCAAGTAATAAGATAAAAGAAGCACTTGCAGAACAAAAATTCGGCATCGTTACCGAAGTCAACATGCACGAAAAGTTTATAGAAAAAGGTATTGATGCCAATGCAAAACCCTATCGTTTATTGGGTGCATGCAATCCTAAACTGGCATACGATACTGTTTTGGCCGAAGAAAACATCGGATTATTTCTTCCGTGCAAAGTATTGGTTAAATACATTGATGATAATACAACAGAGATTGTAATGATTGACCCAACTGTTGTAATGGGTACACTCGGTAATCCTGAATTAATTCCGGCAGCCAAGAAAGTTACTGAAAGCTTCAAGGCTGCTCTTGACAATATTTAATTTCATATTACACGCAACAATAAAACAGTGTTTCTCTCAAAAGGAACACTGTTTTTTGCTTTTATGGTTGCGTAACAACCTGCCAATCATCAGTTCTGAATGGCAAAGCTGGTAATCCAGCCGAATTCATCAGGTTACAATTTGGATTATTACCCCAGGCATACCGAACAGCAATGGGGCGGTTAACCATATCAGAACTAATAACAACCTCAGATCCTTCAATAATTGCTTCGGCCCAATAAAACATATGATCTTCTCCGGCAATAGCAAACCCCTTTACTGATTCATTATTTTTCGTAAGCAGTCCTTCAGCGGTTCCCGTAAATCGGATACGTAACTTATTACCTTCCTTTGAAAAATCTTTAAAGACAGGTCCGGAAGCAACAAGATCCATTTGATAGAAACTTTTAGCAACAACATTTGCCAATCTTTCACCCACAACTGTTTTATTTGTTGGATGAATATTATCACCCGTTCCACAATCAATAATACAGGTCATCGCTGTATTGGGTAAATGCAAAGCTTCAGTCTGCGATTCTCTTAAAACAGCCCACTTACCATCAGAAGGCTCATCATCCGTTTTCATGTAATTAGGTAATTGAACCAATACAAAGGGTAAATTGCCCTGTTTCCAATTAATGCGCCAGTCATTAATCATCAAAGGAAGCATCTCACGATATCGGTATGCTTCTCCTTCGTTATTCTCACCCTGGTACCATAAAAAACCTTTTAAACCATAGGGATGAATCGGATGAACCATTGCATTATAAATAAAATAGGGATACTGATGATAGTATTTTACTTTTGGAATTGATGGTTCAAGATCCTTTTTATATGTCCAGTTACCGGCCAGACTTATTTTCTTCTTACCATTCGACAAATAAATATCCTCTGCCGGACGATTTAATCCACCTCCTCCCCAGAGAGCAGCAATTCGTATGGCAATAACATTTTCTCCTTTCTTAATTATTGAAGCTGGTACCTTATAGTCATGAGTGAGATTGGCATTCCATTGCGTTTTACATATCCCTGTTCCATTAAAATAAACTGAATAGTTCATCTCAGGATGCCCAAGGTTTATGGTTAAATCTGTCCCTGTAAAATCCCTTTTCAAGTCCACGGTTTTACGCAGCCAGATCATACCTTCATAAAAATCATTCTCCCATTCTGAGACAACTCCAGGAACAGTCACTTCCCTCCAATCAGCATCCTTATACTGGGGCTGAGAAAATAGCGAATCTACATTATTTTTAGGGTTATAGACAATATCCCAAAAGGTATTGATATCAACCGTATCTTTTTGAAAATGGGCATAGGTTATGGTGTCGTTCTTCTGAGACAGACCTCTTGTAAAAGCATTTGTTTGCAACATTTCTTTACTTGTCCAGGCTTCTACAGGCGTTCCTCCCCAGGTACTTTGAATAATTCCGACAGGTACTCCAATCTTCGGTTGAATGTTCTTGGCAAAATAATATGCCACCGCTGAGAAATCTTTTACACTGGACGTATCACAAACTTCCCATGAAGTTTTCTGGGTGTTTTCGAGTGGTTCAAGACTGACTGCATGAGGAATCTGACAAAAACGAATGTTATTATTGAAACTATTGGGTATTTCTGTTTCAGCACCATCCGATTGCTGTACCTGCCACTCCATATTTGATTGTCCCGATGCAAACCATACATCACCAATCATTACATCTTTAAAGACTTTTGTATTTTGGTTATTGTCAGACTCTGAGATTTTCATCTCATACGGTCCACCAGCATTCATTTGAGGTAGATAAACTTCCCAACTCCCTTCTGCATTCGTTGTCACTTCAACAATTGATCCATTCAACTCAATAGTAAGGCTAATACCCGGTTCAGCCCATCCCCAAACGACTATTGGCTTTTCACGCTGCAACACCATGTGATCGCTTAAAAAATAGGGCATAGAAATTTGTGCACCAACACCTAACGGTAAAACAAGAAGTATAAAAAGAGCTACTATTTTATTCACAACAAATTGTTTAATGGGTTGTATTTACTATCAAATATAATAGGAATGAATGAGAGAATATAAAGAATATCTTAGGTCTACGAATGAAACCTAACAGAAAGAAAATCATCTATCACATTATCATTCAATTAGTAACTACCAATAAAATATAAGTCTTACACTTATCAAAGTAACATTACGAACAGAAAATAAAAACAAAAAAGGCATCAACTAATTGTTAATGCCCCTTCATTTCATCAGAATATTCAAATTTTAGAATCTGTATTGTAAGGTCGCTCCTAATCTTGCAAATGAACCATCCATCACTGTAAATCTTACTTCTGGTGCTAAATTTAAATTTTCAGTGATTGCATAATTACCTCCTACACCTAGATTTACACCAACTTCGCTACCTGTTTGATCAGGTATTGTGTATCCCATAATATCTATTCCCTCTATTTTCCAGAATGTAAGTCCCAAACCGGCAAGTCCATAAATATTAAACTTTTCGCTCAACTCATGAAACACATAATGTGCATCAAAATCAACTATATTATATGATACATAATTCTTCTTGAAAACATGAGTAAATCCGGCAGCTCCTTCCCATTGATTGGTAAAAGAATACACTCCATTAATAGCAACACCCACATTATTTATATCGGTAGCATAAACTAAACCGGCACCCACACGTAATTTTGAACCATCAATTGATTGAGCAAAAAGACCTGTTGAAAATAAAAGAGTGAATAAAATTAAAAGATTTCTTTTCATCTTAATAGTTTTAGTGTTTTACATTTATCAAATGTAATATATTCTAATAGGAAATAAAATAATATTTCTTAATTCCATTGATCACATTGATAATTCTGTTTTTTTCATTTTGATTTAACCCTGCCCTTTGTCATACCTTTTGATAACATATTGATGTAGATTTGTTACTTAGCATACATATCTAAACATATCACCATGAAAAAAATATCATTTTTCTATTTATTTGCTATTATCAGCACTTTGGTTTCGGCTCAGACTAAAGTAGAATTTAATAAGTGGAAGGCATCTAAAGTCACTCAGCTTTACAAACCAATATTTTCAGATCAAAACTCTGTTGATAACAAAGCATTTAAAAACTCAGAACTACTTAAAAATATCCAATCTGTTGAAGCTGTCCAATTGAACAATTGGGATGAGATAACTATATCCGAAGACAGTATAATCAAGCCTGTAAACAATACCAATCAGGCTATCTGGATCGAAGGATTTATTAGCAGCGACAGATACACCAAAGCTACTCTTGAGATTACTTCCAATGGAATATATGAGCTATATCTTGATGGCAAAAAATTAAAAACACAGGAGTCAGCTTCAGTAAAGGAAGTAAAAACAGAATTGACACTAAGCACTGGAAATCATTGTTTGCAGGTTAAACTTCTAAGTCTGGAAAACCAACTGAAGTACAAAGCAACGATTAATACCAAAGAGGATAGTGAAAACCAATTAAGCTGGAGCACTAATAACCTAAGAGGATTAACTATAAATGACATTCTGGATGGTAATTCTATCCAACGCTTCAGCATTTCACCATCAGGCAAATACCTGATTATAAATGAAAGTGAGGTTTTGACCGGATCGGGAAAGAGAATTAGTAGCATGAAAATTTTTGATGTCATTAAAAATAAGACATTACAAACCTACCCTGAAGGTGGCCTGTCGGGCGCCCAATGGCTTCCTCAAAGCGATAAGATTTCGTATACCATTAAAAAAGGAGATCTAAGTGATATACATGTTCTTGATGTTGTAACTGGCGAAGATAAATTAGTTGCTGAAAAGATTGATGATTTAGGCTATATCAACTGGTCACCCAATGAGGAATATGTAATTTTTAGCCGATCACTGCAAGCAGATAAACCAGGTGACCTAAAACGTATTTTCGGGAATGATGATCGCCTCCCATATTTCCGCAGCCGAAGTTTTTTGTACAAACTGGATCTTAACAGCGGAACCGTTCAACAATTGACAGCCGGCTTTTTGTCGACCAGTCTGCACGATATCAAACCAGATGGTTCAAAAATATTATTTTCAACCCGTAACATGGATTATACAGTTGTGCCGTTCTCAAAACAAACCTTGTTTGAAATGGACATCACTACGTTTGAACTGGATACCATCTGGAAAGATAAATTATACGGTGGTAGCTGTCAGTATTCGCCGGATGGAATAAAGTTATTGGTAAGTGGATCACCCGAAACATTTGGCGAACTTGGGGTTGATGTCAACAACGATCATTTGCCTAATTCGTACGACGGACAGCTTTACATCTACGATCTAAAGACTCAACAAGCAGAAGCCATCACCAAAAAATTTGATCCTTCAGCTGGAACGGCTATCTGGAAATCTAATAATGAAATTTATTTGACTGCCAGTGACAAAGACCTGGTAAAACTTTTCAAATACGATCTAAAAACCAAAACATATAAAGCATTTTCGCTACCTGTGGAGGTAATAAGCCGCATTGACATTGCTAAAAAAAGTTTGATGGCCGCGTTTAATGGCACAAGCATCAGTACTGCAGATAAACTGTACACCATCAACTTAAAAAATGGCGAATCAAAACTGGTATCCTTCCCTAAGGAAAAAGAACTGAGCGAAGTTACTTTTGGCAATACTGAAAGATGGGATTTTGTAAATAAAACCGGAACCAACATCACGGGCAGTGTTTATTACCCCAAAGACTACGATCCTGCTAAAAAATATCCTTTGATTGTTTATTACTACGGTGGAACCTCTCCTACCTCCAGAAGTTTTGGTGGAAGATATCCGAAAAACATTTGGGCTGCCAATGGTTATATGGTATATGTTTTGCAACCGAGTGGAGCAACTGGTTTTGGACAGAGTTTCTCGGCTTTACATGTAAATGGTTGGGGAACCGACGCCATTGATGATATTATTGATGGAACCAAACAGTTCCTTGCTGCTCATCCAACAGCAGATTCCGAAAATGTAGGTTGCATAGGTGCTTCTTACGGAGGTTTTACTACCATGATGCTTCAAACACGAACCGATATTTTTAAAACAGCAATTGCTCATGCAGGTATCAGCGACATCAGCAGTTACTGGGGAGAAGGTTACTGGGGTTATTCCTACAGTGCAGGGGCCACCAAAAACAGCTACCCATGGAATCGTCGCGATATTTATGTGGATAACAGTCCGTTATTTAATGCTGATAAGTTTCAAAACTCCATTTTGCTTCTACATGGAACATCCGATACTAATGTTCCTGTGGGTGAGAGTTTGCAGTTTTACGCTGCCTTGAAGATTTTAAATAAAGATGTTGAAATGGTTTTGATCGATGGTGAAAATCATCACATACTGGACTATTCAAAGCGCATTAAGTGGCACAATACCATTATTGCCTGGTTCGATAAGATGTTAAAAGATCAACCTGAGCAATTCAATGAAATGTATCCGGATAAAAACCTATAGCTACTTTTAAAAAATATGATATACTTCTGAGGCTGTCCGATAAGGATAGCCTCTTTTTTTTAACAAGTTTCAATAAAACTTTTGATCCATAAATCGACATAAATAAATTGCATATCATAACTTTAGCTTTTAATAACCATTCTTCAGGTTTTTAAAATGTATTTAAAATGATATCCGCATGATGAAACTGAATCGTTTAACCAAAATTTATGCGTTCTCTTTAATTACGATATGTGCAGTATCCTGTCATACTTCTTTAAAAGAAGAGAGTAAGCAGATGGATACATCAAAGCCCAATGTGGTAATATTTTTTCTCGATGATAGCGCATACGGCGACCTGGAACATAATGGAAATCCAACCATCAAAACTCCTAACATTACTAAACTAGCCGACGAAGGCATTAATTTCACTCAGTTTTATGTAGCAAGTCCTGCCTGCTCTGCTTCCCGATATAGTTTAATGACCGGACGCTACCCCAGCCGTTCAGGATTTGGCAGCTGGGTGCTTTCTCCAGATAGTAAAAGATATCTCCACGAAAATGAGTTTACTCTGGCTGATGGACTTAAGTCTATTGGCTACCAAACGGGTTTATTTGGCAAATGGCATCTGGGCTCGCCCAATAAAAATAACAACATGGCCGAAAAATCGCTTCCGCTTGCCCATGGTTTTGATGAGTGGCTTGGCACAAACGTCTCTCACGATTACAATGATGCCATGTTATTAAAGAGTAATCCTAAAGAGAACAAACCCATTAGCGGATATGAGACTCTTGCTACCAACCTGCCTTATGACACACTAACGATGGAGTCGTTAACGGATATTTGCACGCAGGAAGCCATAAGCTTCATCAGGCGAAACCAAAACAAACCTTTTTTTGCTTACATCCCTTACAACATGCCCCATCTCGGCTTATTTGTAAATAAAAAGTTCAAGGGTGTATCACGCAATGGTATATTGGGAGATGTTATGGAAGAGTTGGATGCAGCTATTGGTGATGTATGCAACACATTGACTGAGCTGGGCATCCGCGAAAACACCATTATTATTTTTTCATCAGACAATGGTCCATGGGTAAAATACAGTAACACTTCAGAAAGCAAATACGGTGATACCCGTTTACAGGTGGGGTATGCAGCACCATTCCGCGATGGTAAAGGCTCAACATATGAAGGCGGCTTACGTGTTCCGGGTATTATTAGCTGGCCTGCCTGCATCCAGGGAAATCGAAACGAACAAACACCAATTTCAACCCTTGATATTCTACCAACATTATTCGCCATTACAGGAGTTAAAGTGCCTGTTGATCATATTATTGATGGACGTGACATCAGACCCTTATTAATACCAGACCAATACAAAGAAGATCTGGGAGAATTCAAATTTTTCTATTCCTATGATGTTAATCAGCCCAATGCTGTTCGCAAAGGTCCATGGAAACTGCATATCAGAATTGGATCTCAAACAGGCAACAATTACGGTTACGAAGCTTCAAGAGAAGATCCACTTTTATTTCAGATAGAAGAAGACTTAAACGAAAAAGTTAACGTGGCTGATCAACAACCTGAAATAGTGGCAGACCTCCTCAACCAAATAGAGACCTATGAGAAACAAATTCAAGAAGAGGGGACTTATTGGGATAAAAAATAAACGCACCCTTTTATAAGCACATCCTCACCTATCTCAAAACGAATGTTTTATTTTCTGCATAAACGAGATACTTCCATTTGATTAATATTTCCATCACAAAAAATTTATGAGCAATGTCCTACATATTAATATCCGTCGATAAACACTAAAACCTGTTTAGTTGTTAATTTATAAACTCCTTTTGAGTGGGAGGCAAATACACCTGATAATACTTGCCTATGAAAAAGAAATTAAACAAAGAACTGGGATTGTTTGATGTTTTTGCCATTAGCACCGGAGCCATGTTCAGCTCGGGTTTCTTTTTACTTCCGGGTATAGCTTCACACTACACAGGCCCTTCCGTTTTCCTGGCATATATGGTTGCAGGCGTGTTGATTTTACCAACCATGTTCAGTATTGCTGAAATATCAACAGCCCTGCCACGATCCGGTGGAGCATACTTTTTTCTTGATCGTAGTCTGGGACCTTTATTTGGCACCATTGGAGGATTAGGAACTTACTTCGCATTGATGCTGAAAACGACCTTTGCCATTATTGGTATTGGTGCTTATGCTGCACTTTTCTGGAATGTTCCGACCAAGCTAGTTGCCATTGTTGCCACAATTTTCTTTATGGGCTTAAACCTGATTGGCGCAAAAAAGACTTCTGCCTTTCAAAAAATATTTGTTGTTTTTTTATTGGTCATATTAGTCACTTTTATTGCTGACGGACTTTATTCAATCTTCTTTAATGAATCTGTTAGCCAGACTTCCTTTGAAAGTCAGTTTACTCCGTTTATGTCTAACGGATTGGGTGGTTTATTTACATCAGCTGGATTTGTTTTTGTTTCATACCTGGGATTAACTCAGATAGCCAGTGTTGCTGAAGAAATAAAAAACCCTGAACGAAACATACCACTAGGTATGACTTTATCCTTGATTGTTACAGGACTTATTTACGGTGTCGGCGTTTTTCTGATGGTTGGCCTAATCGACACGGAATCATTTTCTCAGGAAATGGCACCTGCTGCAGTAGCTGCTTCCAAAATATTTAGCTGGCTTCCCGAAAATACTGGAGTAATACTAATGTCGATTGCCGCTTTGGCAGCATTTGCTTCCACGGGTAATGCCGGTCTTTTATCGGCCTCACGGTATCCATTTGCCATGGGAAGAGATAAATTACTGCCAGCCGTTTTGTCTAAAATATGGGGAAAAGGAACTCCTGCTGTTGCCATCTTATTCACAACCATCTTTATCATTTTATTTATTCTACTATTGTCGGAAGAAGGCATTGTAAAACTGGCCAGTACCTTTCAATTGCTGATTTTTATATTTATCAATTTCTCAGTTATCGTATTCCGAAACAGTAAAATTGAATCATACGATCCGGGATATACTTCACCTTTATATCCTTTTATGCAGGTAATTGGCATTATCATTTCCTTCTTATTAATAATCTATTTGGGTTGGATGCCTATTCTTTTCACTGCCGGAATTATTGTGATGGCTGTGATTTGGTATCATGTTCATTCGCGTGGAAAAGTTAAACGCGAAGGAGCAATTTTTCACTGGTTCGCCCTGCTGGGACAATACCAATACGATGAGTTGGAAAACGAACTTATGACCATTTTAAAAGAAAAAGGACTAAGAGAAGGTGATCCTTTTGACGAAACCGTTATTAACTCAAGAATAAGCATTGTAAAAACACCTACCAATCTGGGTGAGATTCTGGATAAGGTAACTGATTATTTTAGAACTGAATTGCAGTGTGATAAGCAAACCTTACGCGACAGGTTTGTACATTCTTTAGATGAAGATTCAGTAGTTGCTTTGCCCGGAGTATTGGTTTTTCATGTCAAAAGCAAAAATGTACTGCACCCTTCGATCTATACCATCGTTAGTAAAGAGGTGATTAAAGATGTAACTCCGTTTAAAAATCCGGAACCCTTTGCGCCTATACATATTTGCTGCTTTCTGATTAACTCCGATGAAAATCCAAAACAGCAATTACGCATGCTTTCCCGCTTGGTTGACATTATGGAAAGACCGGATATGGTGCAACACCTTATTAAAATGGACAGCCACCGTGCTATTAAGGAGTATATGTTACAAAACGAACGTTTTATCAGCATAAAACTATTGAAAGAAACAGCTCAGTCATCAATGATCGGACTTCAACTGAAAGAAGTAACGCTACCTAAAGATGTTTTGGTTGCCTTAATTGAAAGAGACAACAAAACATTTGCTCCAAACGGATCTACTGTTTTGCAGGAAGATGATATACTTACTATTCTGGGTGAAGAAAAATCAATATCCAAACTATTTAAAAGTTATATCAGCAATAATCTTTAAAACCGAATAAGAAATTATGAAAAACGTATTGAGAGCCTACACTTAACGGTTCTTAATTTGTTATGTGTTTTAAGATGCTTCTTTACAAATCGTAAATATTAATGGCAACTTAAAAGTCAAAACTGATTGATTTTTCATAAACCTCATCAATCACCTTAATAACGAATAATTACCCCTTCATCAACTCATTTTATCCATCCATCAAAAGCACTAAATAAGAGCATTTTACGCCCACCAATAGCTCAATCTTCCATTCATTGCGCGTCACTTATTGTTTAATCAAAAGAAGACTACCATTCATGTAAATCGGATTACATTATTTCTGTCATCGACGTTAAAATAAATAAGATTGACAACCTGTTAAGTATTATTTGCTGCATTATGAAAACAAAAAGAACATTTATCATTTACATTCTACTTTTAATAAGTAGCACGTATACGTATTCACAATATGAGCAATTCTTTAGAGTTGATGACAATTCATTATTAGCTATTGATTTACAAACAAATGCAAACTATGATGGAACCTGTCAACAATATTTCAATAATGATCAGATTGCATGGCAAATGACTTTAAAGGATGGTAAACCTGTTGAAATGAAAAACTGGTGTAAGAATGGGCAACTGTCTGACAGCACCATCTATATTAATGGATTTAATCTTTTTAAAAGATTTACTTTCGACCGTAAGGGCCGAATTGTTGCAGAAGAAATACTGGAGATGAAAAGTATCGCTCAAAGCAATGACAAACAGGTTTTGAAAATGGCTGGTAAAAAGAAATATGCTTATTCCACTGTTTACGAAGATTGCCTGTCGTATAAAAGTATTACGTATACCAGGGACGATACACCTCAATTCGTTTATGAAACCAGGTATGACAAAGCACAAACATTGTTGGTTCAGTATCATAAAAACGGAAACGTTAGCGATTCTACATTCTTCACCAATAAGTCAGTGAGTGAATCGAAATACATTCCTGTGAAGAATGGCAACAGTGTAGAATATGACCTGGCAGGAAATAAAAGCTCAGAAAGACGATTTGAAAATGATAAATTAGTGAAAGAAACCTTGTTTGAAAATGAAAATACAACCCTGGAATTGAATTATAACAAAGGCAAACTTACCAAAGATGCAATGTTAATTTCTGAAAATGGTGAAAATCAAAAAGTCTTTGTCAAACTGGATTGGCAGGGAAATCCCAAAGTTTACAATTAAGATTAATTAGCCTCAATAATAAATATATAGACTCCCTTGTTAATTTTTTACAAGGGAGTTTTTATTTCTATTGATATTATCATTCGTAAACAGATACCTTGCATTAGCTGGCTATACCTCCGAAATAATGCACAATAAAATTTCAAAATTCTCATTTTATTAATATAAAATAACCTTTGTTAACTAACAGTGTTTTTATAGTTTTATAATATCTATATGCGATCATTATTATATATTATAAAGAATGCAGTTTTTGGGATAGAATGAGTACTCAGTATATACAATAGTTGGGTTTAATTTTGAACGAAAGATACAAAGTGTATAATGAAAAGATTCTGGTTCATATTTTTTATCTTATTTCTGTCCATCAATGTTATTGGACAAGAAACTATCATAAAAACAGAATACTATAATAATTCAAAACAAGTTAGATCTCATTCATATGTTCTAAAGAGTGATTCTACAATAAAACATGGAGAAGCAATATATTACAAGAAGATAGACGAGCAAGATTACAAATATTTTAAAGGCAAAAATCATGATCGTTTAGTTGTTGCAAATGGTCAATTTTACAATAATATAAAAGTTGGCATATGGGAATTTTTCTTGAATCCCAAGTTTTATTACGACTTCAATAAGAACAAATTAATTACATTTCAATTACATAATTATCCAATATTAGCTTATGAATTAGGCATTCAAGGAGATGTAATAATTAAGTATGACATTGATGCGTCAGGACGGCTGAAAAATATTATAGGAATTCAAGGTGATTCTATTTTGATAAAAGGTACCATCAATAACTTTAATAAACTCAATTTGGGACAAGCCGAAAACCTAAAAATAATTGCTGAAATACTTGAAAATTGGGAAAGGAAAAACATAATTGATACTTTAAAGTATAGGTTAGAATAAAAAAAACATATACTGGAACAAAACAGGGCACAGCTTGCCCGTCCTTTAAACGGCAGACAAACACGCTTAAATCAAACTATATTAACCCATTATTAAACTTAAATGACTAACGCTAATAAGAACATTCGAGCTGGAAACTTCTTTATTGACTATCTTTTAGTTTTTATATTGACTTACATTTTTGATTCATTAACTCAGCATTATCTTGATTTAAGATTAGCACTGATGTTCTTTTATTTTGCATACTATCTAATTTTGGAATCAATATTTGGAAAGACTATTGGAAAAATAATTACAAAATCTGTTGTTGCTAATCAATCGGGTACAAAACCTAACTTCCTGCAGATTTTTGTTAGGACTTTACTACGGTTGGTTCCTTTTGATTTATTATCATATTTATTTGGTAGCGATAGAGGTATTCACGACATATTATCTAAAACTAAAGTAATAATGACAGAATAATAAACGTACACTAACTATTGGGATTAAGTATAGCTAGGTTTGCTCGTTCAGCAAAAGTTGTAACACATTATTATTTGAAAATATCGGTAAAATATTAGATTTATAAAGGATTTAAAGAATTAAGAAGTGACTTATATAGCCAAAGATTTTTATAGCTATTTCAAAGAGTGTTACAAACTGGATTACAAAGAGTTTACTATAGATAACATTTTAGCACAGAAATATTCATTTAAATGGTTTGTTTCCCAAAATGAAGAGTTAATTGGAGATGATCTTCCAATAATTCCGTACATCAATAATAAAATTACAGCTTGAGAAAGAGATTGAATTGTACAAGCTTGAAAAAAAATTGTTTTACGCTTGTCTATTTGTTTTAGGCAGTAATGAAAATCCTTTAATAACCGATAAGAGAATTTGTGCGCCATTACTTTTGTATCCAGCAAATATTCAAACCATTAATAATGAGAAGTTTTTAGAAATA
This sequence comes from Carboxylicivirga caseinilyticus, assembly GCF_050589785.1. Classification (NCBI taxonomy): domain Bacteria; kingdom Pseudomonadati; phylum Bacteroidota; class Bacteroidia; order Marinilabiliales; family Marinilabiliaceae; genus Carboxylicivirga; species Carboxylicivirga caseinilyticus. The sequence continues at coordinate 19,958 of NZ_JBNGOX010000016.1, forward strand.
GATAAAACCTCTTTTGTTATAAATAAATCGGTTTTAACAAAACTTGAATCAAGAAACGAAAAACTTTCAAAAGATTTGTTTATCAAGGATCTATCAGATTTGCTTTTAAGTGATATTAACAACTTGATTGGAGCTAAAAGTATATTTGATAAGTATTTTTCAAACCTTGATTCAGAAGAATTATTGCTATATCCAAGAGTTTGGTCTGTAAACAAAATAAGAAAGCATTTATCAGATAATCAATATCAAGATCATCAGTATAAAATTATTCCAGCTGCCGGTACCATTTTAGTTGATAAATCAGAATCATCATTGAGAGTTATAAGCGATTTAGGTGAAATGGCCAATAAGTCAATTCTTAATTCAAGTACTAATGAACTTTTAAGTAAAAGCGAAAAACAAAACAAGTTTGACTTTAGCTTTTATAAATCAAGATTGAATTCAGATCAATATAAAGCATTACAAAATGCTTATCAGTTTTCGAATTCCATTATTGTAGGCCCTCCCGGAACAGGCAAATCATACACAATTACCTCAATAATTTCTGATGCTGTAATTAAAAATCAATCCGTTTTAGTTGTTTCAAAAACAAAACAAGCAGTGGAGGTTTTAAGAACAATGTTACAGGATGATTTTAAACTGAAAGATTATTTAATTCATACCACTGGTACACATTATAAAATAAGTTTAAAGTCAAAAATTCGCAAATATTTGAGTGGAATTGCTTCAAGGCAAAACATTAGATTAAATGAATCTGCAATTAACAGGTTATTTGAGCGACTTGAGATGCAGGAGAATAAGTTTAATAAATTCATAGAAAGAGAATTAGAAAAATCTGATTTAGAATTCAGTTATGATTTAAACTTGTATGAGAAGTGGAGAAAGGTTTATTTAAAAAGTTTGACTTTTAATGGTGCAAAACTTTGGAATATTTTTGAAGAAATAGAAAGATTGTTAGTTCAATTAGATAAAGAAGTCAGCTCTTATTCAAAAAGAAAGATCCAAACTAATATTAAAAACAATTCGAGGACTTACAGAAGAGATATTGCATTGTTTTTCGATGCCCTTGATTCATCGAGTTTTACGGAGTATAAGAAAATACTTAATGGTGTTAAGCAACAAAATGTATTAAAAGTTTTTCCAATATGGCTTGCCAATCTTTCAGATCTAAACTCCGTTCTTCCATTGCAACCTGACTTATTTGATTTAGTAATAATTGATGAGGCTACTCAATGTGATATTGCTTCAGCCTTACCTGCGATTTACAGAGCTAAACGTTCTGTTATTGTTGGAGATCCGAATCAATTAAGACATTATTCATTTGTTTCAAAAGCACAACAGGAAAATCTTCAACAAAAGTTTAACCTTCCAGCCGACAAAATATTTGATTATAGAAACAGAAGTATACTTGATTTATTTGTATCAAAATTACAAAACCAAGATCAAGTAACTTTTTTAAGAGAGCATTTCAGATCATCTCCGTCGCTAATTGAGTTTAGTAACAAACAATTCTATGAAGGTCAGCTTGAAGTCTTGAAATCTACCCCCAAGCATACAACCCATAAACAAATTGAATTATTTGAAATAAAAGGAAAACGCAATGACAAGGGGATTAATGAAATAGAAGCAAGAGAAGTAATAAAAAAATTAGATGAACTAATTAAGGAATATTCTAAAGATAAAATAGCTCCTTCAATCGGTATAATATCTCCATTCAGTAGTCAAGTAAATTATATCAATAAGCTATTAAAAGAAAAATATGAATTAGATACTCTGAAAAAGTTCAATTTATTATGTGGTTCACCTTATAACTTTCAGGGTTCAGAGCGAGAGGTCATTTTAATTTCATTTTGTTTATGTGATAACACTCATCCATCAGCATTTATCCATGCAAATAAACCTGAGGTACTTAATGTAGCAATCACCAGAGCTAAATCATTTCAGTATATTTTTAAGTCCGTGTCTGATTCTGCTCTAAAAAAAGACTCTTTACTATACCAATATTTTAAATTTATTAAAGACTTCTCTCATACAAGTAATGAAGATATAGAATTAGATGAATTTCAGAAAGAAGTAATTACCGAATTAAATAAGAAGAAATATGAAAGTGTAAAATGTGGATATCCTCTGGCTGGCTGCTTATTAGATATTCTTGTAACTAATAAAGACCAAAACTATTTTATTGATCTTATTGGATATCCAGGAATGTTTAAAGAAGCATTTTCATTAGAACGATACAAGACTTTAGCCAGAACAGGAATAAAAAGTATGCCTTTACACTATAGTTATTGGAAAAAGAATAAATCAGAAGCAATTAAGAAATTAAATGATTTTATTCAATAAAACTCCGTTATCACACATACAAAAGCCTGCTAATCAATAGACTGCAGGCTTTATTGTGACCCTAAGTGGTCAAATTTCGAACTACATACTCGAAGATTTAGAGGCAATTTCTAATGTAATCCGTAGCGGAGTACTTGATTAACTTATTTAAAGTCCGAGATATGTTAATCAATCCACTTCAAATAAATTCAAACGAAAACTTTCAGCAATTTTCAGCTAAAATTATATATTTGTCTTTGCTAATTGTCAAGGGTGTAATTTTTATAATTATGCCGAAAATACATGTCGATTCTTTTAAAACAAGCTCCGTTCAGGGGCTTTTCGTGTTTATAGTCCCTAAGTGTTTTTTGATTTGTTGCCTTATGTTTCGATTTGTTTTCCGAAATATCAAGGTTCAACACTTGCATTCTATTCTCACCGTCAATTCCTCTAAAAATATATCAGTTATCTAAATAAAATTCATCGCTATGATAAATCGCAGAACAATATTAAAGCAAGAGTTAGTTACAAAGTTATATCCTAATAGTGTCTCAATTAAATCTGCCATGCAGCATCTGAGGCGTGAGATAGATACATGCCCTGATTTAAAAAGGCAAATTGCTAAAGCTGGTCATACCAAACGTCACTACTATAACAAACAGCAACTTTTATTAATACTCGACCATTTTTGTGTTGAGCCGGAAGAGTTTGAGGAGCTGTAATACTCCATATTAGACAATACTCCATCCCCCGAAATGAGTAGTCAATTTTTTGTTTAATTAAAATTTAAAATTATGAAGATTAGAACATTTAATGTTTCGGCAGATTTGATGGTTGAATTTGCCGGGTTATTGGGAGAGTATGAACTTGAAGGTGCAATCATTGGCACTAATGAAGATGATGAAATCCTTGTTAAAGTAGAATACGAACCAGAGGAACACAGCCAGGCGATTCTTGAAATGATTGACCATTTAGAAGACCTGGACGAAGATTACTCACAAGAAGATGATGAGTAAGGTAATGGTAAGTTATGGGTTAATATTATTAGCCCATAGCTTAAAACTAATACGTTCAGAATCCCTCTCTTTTGCTCTATGGAACTGAAAAGTCTATTAGAAGTAGGTCTGAGTTAAAATCACAAAAGGAGTTTTTAAAAAATAATAGATGAGTAGTAACTATTAATAACTGCAACACTTAAAAAAGTAGCTGTTTAGTAGAATTTAATTGCTCACAAAAGGTAATAATAGCTGCAAAGTTGGTCATAATAGCTTTTTATAGAAAGATGTACCTGACCAATAGCTGATAATACCATAAGAATTAAGTACAACATAAAAAATGCAACAATGAAGGAAAAACATAGCAATTTACAAGATGCCATTTATCGGAATTTGCAAGAAAACGCAACTTACGCTTATGAAATATTAGTCGAAGACAATTCAGGACATATACTGATTGTACCCCGAACCAATAATATCGAGGCTTTTAATGAGAATATGAAATCGGCTAAAGATATTGTCAATCAAGATGGCGGTAATATCAAAGTAGATATTTATCGTGGTAAAAGTCCAAAAGCCGGATTAGTTACACGGTACAACATTGGTTTAGAGGAGAACAGGAAAGCTGAGAAACCTGTATCAAATCTGGCGCAGATAGAACAGGCGGTTGATATGGCCATTAAAAAATACCAATTCAGTAATAATATTGGTGGATTGGGAAGTATTGAAAACCTCAATATGCTATTCGGTGCATTAACAGGTAATGAAACTGAGAATGAAAACAATGGTAATGCTCTAAATGGTTTAGCAGGATTATTGGGGGCTGTCAATAATTCCAGGTATGAAAACACTTTGATGCAGTTTGAGAGAAAACTTAGCGATTACAAACAGGAAACCGAACTCAATACACAGAAAAAACAGTTGCATGAAATAACTACTGAACGAGATAGCCTAAAAAACCAAAATCAGGAATTAGAAAAAGCGAATACGGCGTACAAAACTGAGATATCAGAGCTGGAAACCCGACTTGCAGGGTATTCAAACACGGAATTATTAAAACGTGTAGCAACGGGTGTACTATCAGGAATTGGAAGTAAGATACTAGGAAATAGTCCAAAGGCTGCTGAATTAATGGGCTTATCAAAAGATGAGCTACAAGCTGCCCTGGGTTTTGTTGAAGAGGATGAAGAATTGCAAGGACATTCTTCCATTAGTCAACACGATGTTGACGTAGAAGAGATGCCAGTCCCAAAAACAGAGCAGCAAAAACAAATCTTTAATGCCATAAACGATACTGCAAAAGCACTAAAACAAAGCGATATTCAATTTGCTATTTATATGATAACAATAATTGGCAATTGCATGGAAAGCAAAGAGTTGACTAAGAGCATGGTTCAGCATCTCGAAAAGGAAAAACAACGTTTGAGCATTGAGGAAGATGATGAAAGCGCAGGGGAAGAAGAATAAAAGGATTTAAACAGCCAGGTTATGGCTCAATAACAATACAGATGCAAACAATTGAAAAAGTAAAGCAAATTGATATAAAAGCACTTATTGAAAAGGAAACCGGAACTTGCTTCAATAAAACTAATCAACTGGAAAAATGTCCTTTTTGTGGTAGCGGTAAAGGCACGAATCATTCTCCGGCTTTTAGCATTAAAAAGAAAAACAATTTCTTCAAATGTTTTTCATGTGGTTCCGGTGGCAGCACCATTGATTTCTTGATTTCTCTAAATTCAGGTTGGAACGAACATAAGGCTATCAAATATTTACAGGAGGAATATCTCGGCATTAAAGAGACGTTCCAACCATCACAGAATGTTACAAGTGCTTTCGACAAAATGCTTTTTGCCATAAAAAACAATACTAAAGAAACTGCTACTGATTACCTAAAATCTCGTGGAATTAGTTTTATTGATGATTTGCCTGACAATAGTTATTGGTACGATTCACACGCTAATGCCATTGTCTTTATTGATGCCAATAATCAACTTATTAACCGTAGGATGATTAATCCTGAAAAGGGTAAGTCGAAAGCCAAAAATAACGGAACGTTAAACGGCAGCATCTATGATAAAATGTACAATCCTGATTATGATGTTGTTTTCATACAGGAAGGCGTTGTAAATGCATTATCAATGAAAGGCTGTTCATCCATAGCTTTGTTTTCCACAGAGAATAAAATCAAGAATCCTAAAATCCTTCAAAAGTATATTGAAGGGAAAATCGTTGTTTTAGCAATGGATAACGATAGTGCAGGAAATAAATGTGCAGAGTATTATCAAGATTATATTTTATCCAACCGATTTGACATTAAATCACTACGTAGGTTAATATTACCGGAGAATAAGGATGCCAATGATTTACTTCAAGACAAAACAATTGTTGATTTTCTTCAAAACAAGAACAATTACCAATTGCTTTGGGAAGATATTATTAATAAGCCTATTCCAAAATTCAGCATTGATGAACTGGCCGACATCGAAGAATACAACTTTTATAAGAAAAATGGATGCTACTATGCCAATGAGTTTCATAAAAGTAAACCTGTTGAAAGAAAGCTATCCAACTTCCTGATGGATTCGGTTTATCACTTAATGGATGGCACAAAAGAAAGTAAACGGTTAATTAAGTTTCAACGAAATACAGGAGAGATTACAGTAAATGAAATAACAAGTTCGGAGCTTAACCTCGATAAGTTTAAGAAAGTAATTCGTAGCATATCAGGGCGTGGCTTAACTTTCTTTGGGAACACACAAAATCTTGACACTATCCTGACTTACCTGTACGATAACGAGAAAAATGCCATTGCTGTAAATCAGCTGGGTTATCAGCAAGAATCAAAAAACTATTGTTTTGCAGATGCTACAATAACCCATGATAATAAATTGCTTTATCCTGATAAGCTCGGCATTGTGAATCATGGCAAATCCGCCTATTATTTGCCTCCATTTGCATACACAAACCTTGACGATAAAAGTTATTCCGGACAACGTAAATTTACATACAAAGCAGGAAACCTGAACTTTAAGAATGGTCGGAACTGATTTATAATGCTTATGGTATTAATGGCGCAATTGGTATATCCTTCATCATACTTGCCTTGTATCGTGATTTCATACTTGAACTGACAGGCTTTTTCCCATTCCTGTTCCTATTTGGTGACCAGGGTGCTGGTAAATCAAATTTTGTCAACTTTTTTCTACATCTGTTTGGCGAACCGAATCATGGCATATCATTACTAAACTCAACTGATAAAGGTTTTTCTCGTTCGCTTACACAACGAAATAATGCACTTTATTATCTGAAGGAATACACCAATGCCATTGATAAGAAAACGGTTGATGTGTTTAAAACTGGTTACGATGGAGAGCTTTACACTATGGCTCAAAAAAGCAATGACAATAAAACTACAACGCTTGAAATCAGTTCTGCATGTATGGTAGATGGTAACGAGCTGCCTACATCAGAAGCTGCATTATTTGCCAGAATGATAGTACTACATTTTGAGGACAATAAGTTTTCAGATGAAAGCACCCAAGCTTATAAAATCCTTTTAAAAGAAAAAGAACAAGGTTTTTGCAACATAACCAGGGAACTTCTAAAATACCGGAATGTAATTGAATCGAGGTTTAAAACGGTGTTTGATTCTATCTTTTACGAACTAAAACCGGAAATAACAGCTGTTACAGAAATATCTGACCGACAGATTAAACACATAGCCTTATTGCTAACTCCTGTTCAGCTTTTACAAAACTATTTGGAGCTTCCATTCGATTATTCAACATACAAACAGTCCGTTATTGAGAATACAATTAAGCAAAATGAGATGGCCAGTACCATTAAAGATGTCTCCTTATTTTGGGAAGCCATTGCTTTTAAACTGAGCCAACCAAAAAGTGAGATTAAAGTAAACACGCATTACTTAAAAGACCCGGTAAATAAGAACCTGTTTATTAAATTTCCTCTCCTGTTTCCATATTACAAGGAATATGTAAAAAAGAATGGATTTAATGATTTAGATGCGAACTCATTGAAATCATTGCTCACATCAAAAGGCAATACATCTTTCATTCAAAATACAACACAGAAATCGAGAGATAAGGCAATTAATAAAAAACCTTTGGGAAGCTGTTATCGGTTTAAATATGAAGATATACCCGAAAGTATGGGGATAATAATAAATGATGTTGAACTGAACTTATAATACCGTTTTAATCGGTATTTTTTTTGTCCTTATTAAACTTGAAAAGATGTTGAACTAAAAACTTTGTTAACTATGTTAACCGTGTTAACCAAATATCTTATTATTCAGTACTACAACTCTTTAGCGGTTAACATGAGGTAAACATGGTTAACATATTTCCCTTTGTACCGACTTGTAGACAATGTAATATAGAATTAAAAAAAAGAATCAATAAATTTTTATAATGAGATATATCTCATTATATTTGTAGTGAGAATATTCTCATTTAAATATTTAGTTGTCTGTATGCCAAGGCGTAGAAGGTTAAGAAAAGTGATTGCTCCTCCTGGATTTAAAGGATATAAACCTTATGGGGCAAATCATTCTAAAAATGAATTTATTGAATTGCTTTATGAAGAATACGAAGCAATAAAATTGTCGGATTATGATTTTATGAACCACGAAACAGCAGCAAAAGTGATGGGCATTTCCCGTCCAACCTTTGCAAGAATTTACGAAAGCGCAAGAAGAAAAATTGCAAAGGCAATGGTTGAGGTAAAAGAAATCAGAACGGTTTATGGAAACGCATTATTAGATAAAAACTGGTATGAATGCCATGTATGCAATGCACGATTTACTATACCTAAAACACAAAACAAGCACTGCTGTGCAATATGTTCATCTATTAATATTAATCTTTTAAAAAATGATATATGAAAACAATAATAACATCATCTGGAAATATAACAACTGCGGTTTTTGATAAGCGTTTTGGAAGGGCCGCATGGTTTTGTATTTACGATGATCAAACCGGAGAAGCAGAGTTCATTGAAAACGTGAATCTCAATGCATCTAATGGTGCAGGTACGAAGGCTGCTGAAAAGGCTATTGAATTAAATGTTAAAAAAATAATCTCAGGCGACTTTGGCCCAAAAGCTAAAGAGCTGTTGGATAAGTTTGAAATTCAAATGGTCATCTTACAAGATGACAACTTAACAATTGAAAATATCATTAATAAACTTAAAAATTAGAATTATGCCAAGATTTGATAGAACAGGCCCAGAAGGACAAGGTTCTCAGACAGGCCGTAAAATGGGGAAATGTAATCCCAACAATCGGGAAACTACCGAACAAATTGATGTTAGTGAAACTTCTCGTGGATTAGGAAGAGGGTTTGGCAGAAGAACAGGTAGAGGTGCAGGTAAAGGTTTGGGTAGAAGGAATGGAAGGGGGAACGCTTGATTTCAGGTAGTTTAAAACTCAGTTTTAGATAATCGTGTATCCTTCAGGTATGCGATTATTTAATTCAAATAACGGGTATTCCAAGGTAAAAGCATTGACATTTAATCTTTTATCGGGGTTACTACCTATTTAGGTAGGTTGTTAGCAGAAAATAAACCAATTCTTTATGTATTGGCTTTTTCCGAAGCAATCTTTATTTATATAACATTGGAAGACCTTGTACCGCAAATACACAGAAAAACCAATTTCAAAGATTCTTTAGCACAAGTAAGCCTGATTTTAACAGGTATGTTAATCATTTATACATTAGAAAAAATTTAATAAACATGACAAAAAAAATTGCTTTGCCTGTTAACGAAACAGGAATACTGGATGCTCATTTTGGGCATTGTAAGTTTTTCGCATTGGTAAATACCGATGGCGATAAAGTTATTTCAGAAGAAAAAGTTGTGCCTCCCCCACACGAACCTGGTTTGTTACCTCAATGGTTAGGTGGGAAAGGCGTAACAGACATTATAGCCGGAGGGATGGGACAAAAAGCTATTCAACTGTTTAACCAAAACGGAGTAAATGCTTTTGTTGGTGCGCCCCAACTAAATGCCATTGAATTAGTGAAAGGACACTTAGACGGCACATTAAATTTTACGGCTAATTATTGCAATCATGATGCAGATCATGAATGTGGTGGACATTAATATAAAATTTGAATGAGACCAGAGTGTTATTTTTGTCACATAAAAACTGTGAAAAATCTGCTTGCTAAGTTTAATCCTCCAAAAACTGTTTCGGAGGATTTCATCTTTTCAGTGCATGAAATATTGGGGGATAATCGCAGTATGATTAATCCCAAATTAGCAACTAATATTCAACGCATTGCAAAACAAAAGTTGAATAACAAAGATTTGTATGCTAGTGAGAAACTAAGTGCTAATAAATTATTATTAGCTGATTATGAGTATTGGAGGAACTATATCGACAACAGTAATAATCCTTTTTATACAGCAGTTAGACTTGCCGTAGCAGGAAATATTATAGACTATGGGGCGCACAGCGTAAATGGAGATATTAAGGAACAAATAAAAGATTTAATTAACACTCCCTTTGCTATTGACAAATCAAAAGAGTTCAAGAAAGCTATTGATAAAGCTGAACGGATATTATATCTAGGTGACAATGCCGGGGAAGTATTTTTCGACCGATTACTGCTTGAAACTATACGTCATCCTAAAGTAACTTTTGTAACAAGAGGAGCGCCTGTAATTAACGATGTTACAATAGAAGACGCCAAACAGGTTGGTATTGATAATATATGCGAGATAATTGATAATGGGTTCGATGCACCATCAACTTTGTTGGAGTTTTGTTCTGATGAATTTAAACTGGCATATAATAGTGCAGACTTAATCATTTCAAAAGGCCAGGGCAATTTTGAGGGATTAATGAACGAGAAACACCCAAACACATTTTTTCTGCTTATGGCAAAATGTGAACCAATGGCAGAAATGCTGGGGTGTAGTATGAATGACCTTATAGTAACTCAGTTAAATTAATATTGACATGTCATACAAAATTGCAATAGCAAGTGGAAAAGGCGGAACCGGAAAAACAACAGTTGCAGTAAACTTATATGCCATGCTACATAAAGTATTAGGCAATAAAATAGAACTGGTTGATTGTGATGTGGAAGAACCCAATGATCTTATATTCTTTGAGGGTGCGATTAAGGAAAAACAGGAAGAGGTTTTTCAATTAATACCTCATATTGATACAGATAAATGTACTTTTTGTCGTGAGTGTGTTGATTATTGCGAGTTTAATGCCATTGTTGTAATACCACCTGTAAATTTTGCCGAAGTAAACAAAAGCCTGTGCCATTCCTGTGGTGCTTGTATGGTTGCTTGCAAGCATAACGCAATAACTGAGAATCCTGAAACAATTGGCTGGGTAAACTCATACCGGACAAAAAATATCAATGGCTTAAAAGAAGGCAGGCTCAAAATTGGTTCTGCTATGCAAACTATGCTGATTAAAGACCTCAAAAAAAGAGTGTCGGAAAATAATGAAATTGTAATTTTTGATGCCCCTCCGGGAACGAGCTGTCCTGTGGTAGAAACTATTAGCGATGCAAATTACGTGATACTTGTCACAGAGCCAACCCTTTTTGGTTTACATGATTTAAAATTAATGGTAAACCTTATGAAAGAAGTAGAAATACCTTTTGGGGTTATTGTGAACAAAGCTGGTTTAGGCAGTAATGAAGTATATAAATATTTAAAAAATGAAGGCATTAAACTTTTGGGTGAATTGCCTTTTAGTCGGGACTATGCAAGCATTTACGCAAAAGGAAATATTGTTGAAAACACACCTGATAACATAAAACTCAGTTATGAAAAAATAGTTGAGAATTTATCACATAAACTAATGAAATGAACATGAATTATGAAGGAGATAACTATTTTAAGTGGTAAAGGTGGAACAGGAAAGACAACCATTGCAGCTGCTTTGGCTTCGGTAGCTAAAAATGCTGTTTATTGCGATAATGATGTGGATGCTGCCGACCTTCATTTGCTTTTCAATCCAACAATACAGGAAAAATACGATTTTTCAAGTGGGTGGGCAGTTAGCATTGATAGCGAGAAATGTAATGCCTGTAGTTTATGTTTACAACATTGTCGTTTTGATGCGATTCATCAGCATGACAATGGAGAAATATATATTAATTCCCTGCAATGCGAAGGTTGTCGGTTATGTGAACGTGTATGTCCGAATGATGCTATATCTTCAATTGAAAATACAAACAATCACTGGTTTATTTCTACCTCCCGGTTTGGAACCTTAGTTCATGCAGAAATGGGGCCGGGTGAAGAAAATTCAGGTAAACTGGTTAGTCAAGTTCGTAAAAAGGCAAAGGAAATTGGATTAGCTTCTAATCTCAATTTCATTCTTAATGATGGCCCTCCCGGAATTGGTTGTGCAACTATAGCTTCAATATCGGGTACTAATAGGGTTTTACTTGTTATTGAACCTACAAAATCAGGATTACATGATGCTATTCGTCTTATTGAACTAATCAACTCGTTCAATATCGAAACCTATGCTATCATTAACAAATTTGATATTAACGAAGAAGTTGTAGAGGAAATTAAGACTTTTCTCAATGATAATAACATCCCCTTGTTGGCTCAGATTCCTTTTGATGAGAAAATGGTTGAAGCAATGACTTTAGGGCAAACTATTGTTGAGTATCAACCTGAATCAGAAATTACAGAAATCATCAAAACGGTATGGAAAAGATTGATAAACTAACAAATAAAGCCTTGCCGATTATAGCCTATGGCAATCCTGTTTTGAGGCAAAAAAGCCGGAACATCTACGATAGGGATATTTTGGTAGATAAACTTATTGAGGATTTATGGAATACGCTTGAAATATCAGGTGGAGTTGGGTTAGCTGCTCCTCAAATTGATAGCCAGCTTAACGCATTTGTTGTAAAAAGTACCTTAATGTATGATGAACTGGAAACAAATTACCGTAAGAAGTTATTTTGTGGCGACAAGGGTATTGAAGAAGTTTTTATAAATGCCAATATATTAGAATATTCCGAAGAAACAAACAAACTGACCGAGGGTTGCCTTAGTATCCCAGGAATAAGTGAAGATATAAAACGACCATGGGATATTATTGTTGAATATCTTGACAAAGATTTTGTTTTACATCGAAAAATGTTTTCCGGCTATACGGCAAGGGTTATTCAACATGAATTTGACCACACAAAAGGTTTGCTTTTTATTGACCATCTATCTGCTTTAAACAAAAAACTTACGAGAAATAAACTTAAGCAAATAAAACAAGGCAAAATACCAACTGATTATCCCATTCAATATTTAAAATACAGATAGCATGTTACAGCATATAGCTTTTGAAATAAAAGATAAGTAGAAGTAATTATGGCAAATTATTTAGATAAAGTAAAACACATAATCCTTGTTGCGTCAGGTAAAGGAGGGGTTGGAAAATCAACTGTTGCAACTAACCTTGCCGTTGCATTAACAAGAGAAGGCTTTTCTGCCGGGCTTTTAGATGCCGATTTATATGGACCATCTGTGCCTTTAACACTTGGCGTAAGTGACCAACACCCTCAAGTAGAAAAAAAGAAGAGGAAGAAGCAATTATACCAATTTCTAGATATGGTGTAAAAACCATGTCGCTTGGTCTGATAATGAAAAAGGAAGATGCTATAATCTGGCGTGGGCCAATGGCTTCAAAAGTTTTAACACAGTTGCTTGAAAATACCGTTTGGGGCGAACTGGATTACCTTGTAATTGATATGCCTCCAGGAACAGGAGATATCTGTATTACCCTTTCACAGAAATTGCCACAAGCAAAGGCTATTATAGTAATTACTCCGCAACAAATGGCTGTTGCTGATGGGCGAAAAGCTGCCAATATGTTCAAAACCGAAAAAATTGATATTGAAATATTGGGTATTGTAGAAAACATGTCGTGGTTCACACCCGAAAAACATCCCGATGAAAAATACTATTTATTTGGAAATGGAGGAGGTATTGAACTTGCCAAAGAGCTTCGTTGTCCTTTGTTGACTGAAATACCGCTTGTAAGTGATGTTTGCGAACTTGGTGATACTGGTAAAACGGTATTTGCATCAAACAGCAAATTAATTGTACAGGCTTTTGAAAAGCTGGTAAATAAAATAAGCAAATAATATGTTAACATAAAAATTAAAATTATGGAGTATCCGGTAGTAAATAAAGAAGAATGCACTGGTTGCGGTGTATGCGTAGAGGTGTGTCCTATGGCCGCTATAGAATTAATTGATGGTAAAGCGCAAATTAACAATGAGAAATGTCGTAACTGCGGCTTATGTTTAGGAGAATGTCCTGTTGGAGCTATTAAAGATTAATACTATGAAAATCAACAAACCAAAATTAAATTTATCAATAGACATACTCATGTTTATGTTAATGATACCAATTGCTGGTATTGGTTTTCTGATTAAATACGTGCTTGTTCCTGGCTTTAAACGAAATGATATTTATGGACGTGATGTTGAACTTTACTATTGGGGTATTGACCGACACCAGTGGGGAACAATTCATTTAATCCTGAGTTTTGTCCTGCTCTTTTTATTGGTACTTCACATTGTATTTCATTGGAAACAGATTATTGGAATTTTTAAAAAGATGGTACCAGCAAAAGCATTGCGAGTTATCCTAGGCTCATTATTGGTATTATTCACGTTTGTTTTTGGTATTGTTCCTTTTTTTCTTAATCCCGAAGATGATGAAAGTGTCTTAAACCATGCTCACAATAGTAAGCATGGTAAAGGCTATTCTTTTGAAGAAAGGCAATATAAAAACAAAGTTGAAGCAAAACCTGACATAGGACAAGACCAAGAAAAAATACCAGATGTAGAGCATCATACGGAGCTCAAACATGCTCACCAATCAGATATCGAAATATATGGGAACATGACTATTAATGAAGTTGCAGAAAAGTACAATGTTTCTGCACATGAACTGGCTAAAAGCATTAATGTACCTACTGCTAACAATAATAAAAGATTGGGAAGATTGCGTAAACAATATAATTTTCAGTTAAATGATATACGAGATTACATAGAGAGCAAAAACATGAAGGAATGATAAATGAACTAAAACATCAAATAATGGATATGCAACAACAATTTTCATCGAAAAGCCATTTAATTTCAAGGAATAAAAATGGAAATATTGATACCGTTTTAGTTGGCGAAGAAATAATTCTTGAAACATCTGTCGGAAATCTTATTCCAAGATATACCTTTGATGATGACTCTGGGAGAAAAAAGGAAGCCCCTGTAAAATTTTATAAAACAGGTGAATTAAAATCGTTGCCTTTAGAAAAGTTAACAGAAATACCCACTTCGGTTGGAACTATAAAATCCGAGTTGGTAATATTTTATAAAAGCGGTGCTTTGTATCGTACCTTCCCTTTAAATGGAAAAGTTACTGGTTTTTGGACGGAAGAGAATGAATGTGAATTGGCAGAAATCATTGATATACAAACGGCTGTGGGTGAAATTAAAGTTAAGCCAATCTATTTGCAGTTTTATGAAACAGGTGAGCTAGAAAGCTTACTGTTTTGGCCTAATGAGCATGTGAAAATAACAACAGATATGGGCGAAATGCTTATTCGAAAGGGTATTTCTTTTTATAAAAACGGAAAGGTAAAAGGCTTTGAACCCCTAGAAGAACTTGCCGTTAACAGTCCTATTGGCAAATTAAAAGTATTTGACCCCGACCCAAACGGCATTCAGGCAGAAAGTCATTCTTTATGTTTGAACGAAGACGGTTCTGTACAAAGTGTTATCACCTCATCTAACCAAATAGTAGTTAAAAAAGGTAGTGTTGAATACAAAAGGTTTTCACCCAAACTTGTAACAAGTTATTGCAATGAGAATGCTTTTTTTATATCGCCCCTAAAAATAGTATTTGGTGACAATTCATTGGTATTTAACAACATTAATGAATCTACCGAAAGTGTCTCCAAGGAATTGAATTACAAAATAATAGATTTTGTGCCCGATAAACCCATTTCGTGTTTTGGATGCGAATAATAATGTAAATATTTAATACAGACTTAAACAAATGATTTATTTCACAGAAACAGATATTGACCGTTTAATTGAAGACGATGTGCCTGCTGGCGATATGACATCTTATTTAATGGATTTTAAAGGAGAAACAGGACGTATTTCATTATTTGCCCGTCACTCCATGGTTGTATGCTGCATTGAAGAGGCAGAAAGAATGTATCGGAAAAACGGCTTACAAATAATGCATAGTGTTCCTTCCGGGACAAAACTATCAGAAGGAGATAAAATGCTTGAAGCGGAAGGAAATGCCGAAGCCATTCACTTAATTTGGCGCACAGGGCTTGCCATGATTGAATTTGCATCTGGAATTGCTACACGAACCAATTCCTTAGTTGAGGCAGCTCATGCTGTAAACCAGAATATTCAGGTAGCCGGAACCAGGAAACATCCACCGTATCTAAAAAAAATTGCATTAAAGGCTCTCATGGCGGGCGGAGGAATACCTCATCGTACAGGTTTATCTGATACAATCCTTATTTTCAGGGAACACCTCTTGTTTTCAGGGGGATATGAAAATATTGAAAACGTAATTACAAAAATCAGGAACAAGCAAAAAGAACGCAAGATAGTTGTGGAAGCACATAATATTTCCGAAGCTAAACTAATTGCAAGCTCAGGAGCTGATGTAATTCAAATGGATAAGCTTCCACCGAATGATTTTCCCATTTGTAAAAAAGAATGCGAAAAGATAAATCCATCAATTTGCATTATTGCTGCCGGAGGTGTTAATGCATCTAACGCTGCTGAATATGCCAAAGCTGGTGCAGAAGTATTGGTTACATCATGGATGTATTTTGCTCCTCCGGCAGACATTAAAGCGGTTATTGAGAAAATCTAACCATATAAAGTAAATGATGGATATAAAACTGGTAGATAAATGAATGATAATATAGAAAAAGGAGAGTGTGTTGAGTTGCCTAGTAAGTATGGCCACTTTAGGTTAATTCCTTTTTTAGAGAAGCAAACAGGACTTGAGCATGTTGCCTTGTTAAAAGGCTCCTTTGTGGAAAATGATATTGTGTTAACCCGAATCCATTCTGCCTGTGCAACAGGTGATTTATTTGGCTCGCTCAGGTGTGATTGTGGAGAACAGCTCGAAAAAGCCATGACTATAATTGAACAAAATGGACAAGGGCTACTCCTCTACCTGCAACAAGAAGGAAGAGGCATCGGCTTAATGAACAAAATAATGGCTTACAAACTCCAGGAAGAGGGTTTAGATACAGTTGAAGCTAATATTCAACTGGGCTTTGCCCCCGATGAAAGAAATTACCACATCGCTTCTTCAATTCTTCAACTGCTGGAGATTAAGAAGGTAAACCTGCTTACAAATAATCCTGAAAAGATATCGGGACTTGAATTAAATAACATACAAGTTGTTGAGCGTATTCCTTTGGTTATAAAACCAAATAAATACAATAAAAAATATATGAATACCAAACAGGAACGGATGAATCATCTGTATAATATTTTAGAAATTTAATAAGTAAAAATGAGGATAAATAACATACTAAATTTACTATTAATTGGTTGCCGGATATTTATAGGTCTTGTATTTATGTTTTCCGGTTTTGTGAAAGGTATAGACCCTTTGGGAACAACATACAAGCTAATAGATTATTTTAATGCATTTAACTTGGGATTTCTTGAACCTCTGTCTTTGGCTTTCTCAATCCTGCTGAATATGTCGGAGTTCCTGTTAGGTGTAGGTTTGGTATTTGGTGTTTTTCAACGTTTTTTTATATGGATGGTATCGGTGTATATGCTTGTTTTTACACCGCTTACTTTCATATTAGCCATTTATAATCCTGTTACTGATTGTGGTTGTTTTGGGGATGCCATTGTTATGACTAATTGGCAAACCTTTTTCAAAAATCTGGTTATTGTTGCTATTCTCTTTCCTGTTTTTCTAAACCGAAACAAATTAATAAGTTCATTAGGGTTAAAAAAACAATGGGTAATTACAGGAGTGGCAATTACCGGGTTTTTATTTATTTCAGCGCAAACCTATCATCACCTTCCTTATATCGACTTCCGCCCTTATAAAACAGGAACTTTTATTCCTGATGCAATGACCATTCCGGAAGGAATGCCAACCGATTCTTTTACATATTCTGTTATGTATAAAAAAGGTGATCAACTTAGAGAATTTGCCCTCGAAGATATTGCAAGTATTGATTCTACCTGGCAATGGGTAGAAACCAAATCGAAACTGGTAAGAAGAGGATATCACCCACCAATTCATGATTTTTATTTTACTAATAACGAAGGTGAAAATATTACAGATTCTATCTTACACAATTCCTCTTATGTATTTCTTGCTATCTCTCACAAACTAAATAAAGCAAATATGAAAGGACTGGAAAAACTAAAGACCAACTTTGATTTTAGCAGACAACACAACTATAACTTTTATTTGGCAACAGCATCGATAAGCGAAGAAATTGACTTTTGCACTTCGAAATATCAATTGCCTTTTCACTTTTATGCAGCAGATGACATTATGCTTAAAACGATTGTGCGGTCGAATCCTGGTCTGGTATTAATAAAGGATGGCACAATAATCAAAAAATGGCATCATAACGACTTTCCAAATAAAGAAGAATTACAACAATTGACCAGTAATTAATAGAGATGACAAAAATACTTAGTGAAATGCAGAGGGCTGAAAAAGGCATTATAAAGCAAATTAGGGGTGGTAAAGAATTGTTGGCAAGAATGGACAGTCTTTCGCTTTATATAGGAAAAGAAATAGAATTGGTTTCAAAACAATCAAAACGGGGCCCGGTAGTTGTGAAATTAGGAAACACTCAGGTAGCCATAGGTTCGGGAATTGCTCAAAAAATAATAGTTGATGTAAAATGAAACGAAACATGGCCAAATAATTAATAAGATATTCATAATAATTATTTGATTATGTGAAGTTCCATCTGGCAAATTAAAATATTAAATAAACAGATGAACATATTACTAATAGGTAATCCGAATGTCGGGAAAAGCGTAATCTTTAACAGGCTTACCGGGGTTGATGTAATATCATCGAACTACCCGGGAACTTCTGTTGATTACACCAGGGGTTTTCTATCAATTAGCGGAAAAAGGCATCAACTTATTGATGTTCCTGGTACATACACACTTGAACCTACTTGCAAAGCAGAGGAAATAGCCGTTGAATTACTGAAAGAAGGAGACGTTGTTATTAACGTTATCGATGCAACTAATCTGGAGCGCAGCTTAAACCTTACCCTTCAGCTTATAAAGCAGAAAATTCCGTTTGTAGCAGCCCTTAATTTGTTTGACGAAGCTGAACACACAGGTATTTTTATTGATGTTGAAAAGCTTGAGTGTATTCTTAATGTTACATGCATACCAACCTGTGCGTTAACCGGGGTAGGGATTAGTAAACTTGTTAATTCATTAGAAGAAGTTAAAGTGTCTGATTTTGACTTTGATAATGAAGATCGTTGGAATACAATTGGAAATATATTACAGGAAATACAGCATATCAAGCATAAACATCATACTTTTTTAGAAGCCCTGCGTGATTATTCTATTAAACCGGTTACCGGTATTCCTATTTTACTTATAATCCTGGTGTTAATGTTCTTATCTATTCGTTTTGTTAGCGAGGGCATAATTGAGCATATATCAAATCCGTTGTTTAATTCCTTGTGGACACCCGTTTTGGGTAAGTTGTCTGCCCTACTTCAAAACAATGAGTTGTTATCTAAACTATTATTTGGTGAGTTTAATACAGTACTAAATTATGAAACATCTTTCGGCTTACTTACAACAGGGTTATATATCCCAATAGGTATCGTATTGCCATATGTATTTTCTTTTTATACCATTCTGGCACTCATGGAAGATTCCGGGTATTTGCCAAGGGTGGCTGTAATGATGGATACCACCATGCATAAGGCAGGTATACACGGCCTTTCAATAATACCTATGCTTTTAGGGTTGGGGTGTAATGTACCAGGAGCTCTTGCCACAAGAATTCTTGAAACACGTAAAGAGAAATTTATTACCGCCACATTATTGTCAATAGCAATACCATGTATGGCTCTACAGGCAATGCTGTTTGGCTTGTTAGGTAGTTATGGCTATAAAGGTTTATTAATTGTGTTTACCACTCTTGTGATTGTATGGTTTATTGTTGGAAACATATTAAAACATACGGTCAAAGGCACTTCTCCCGAAATATTTATGGAGATACCGCCTTATCGCCTGCCATATTTTAAAGGGATTACTAAAAAAGTGTTTATGCGCATAAAATGGTTTATTAAAGAAGCCATCCCTTTTATGTTATTTGGTGTTTTGCTAGCTAATGTTCTATATGCTTTTAACATTTTACACGGCATTGAAAAAGTCGCATCTCCATTATTCGTGCACTGTTTAGGATTGCCCAAAGAGGCTGTTGGCGTATTGATATTAGGATTGTTGAGAAAAGACCTGGCTGTTGGTATGTTAATCCCATTACAACTAGAACTTAATCAACTCATTGTGGCTTCGGTGGTGTTGGCAATTTATTTTCCATGTGTAGCAACCTTTTCTGTTTTAATTAAAGAGTTGGGTATTAGGGATATGCTAAAGTCTGTTCTAATCATGCTAATTACTGCCATACTTGTAGGAACAATATTAAATCAGGTACTTAATCTAATATGATAAAAATACAATAGGAGACAAAATATGATAACTGCAAAAATTTCAGGAATAGAGGCATACTTGCCAGATTACAAATTAACCAACGAAAAACTAAGTGAAATGGTAGATACTTCCGATGAATGGATTACCAAACGGGTTGGTATTAAAGAACGAAGGATTTTAAAAGGAGAAGGTCTGGCAACATCCGATATGGGTGCAGAAGCCGTTAAAAAGCTTCTACAAAAAACCAATACATCAGCCGAAGAAATTGACTTGATAATTACCGCTACCGTTACTCCCGATATGTTTTTTCCGTCAACATCCTGTTTAATTGCTGATAAAGCAGGGATAAAAAATGCATGGGGATTTGATATAAGTGCTGCCTGTTCGGGTTTTCTTTTTTCCCTTCAAACAGCATCACAATTTATTGAAACTGGCAAACACAAAAAAGTAGTACTTGTGGCAGCCGATAAAATGTCGTCAATAACAGATTATACTGACCGCACAACCTGTGTTTTATTTGGCGATGCTGCCGTTGCCATGCTGTTAGAGCCCACTGAAGAAAAAACAGGGGTACTTGACCACGATTTGCATATTGACGGTTCAGGAAAAGACTTTTTGTATATGAAAGCAGGAGGTTCTCTCAGACCCGCCTCACACGAAACTGTCGATGCAAAAGAACATTTTATATACCAGGAAGGAAAATCGGTTTTTAAAGTTGCTGTTACAAGTATGGCTGATACTTCTGTTGGTATGATGAAAAAACATAATATAAGTGCTGAAGAACTGGCATGGTTTGTTCCCCATCAGGCAAATCTCCGCATTATTGAAGCTGTAGGTAAAAGAATGGGGCTAACGAAAGATAAGATTAAAATAAACATTGAACGTTACGGCAATACTACGGCTGCCACTATCCCTTTATGCTTGTGGGAGCTTGAAAAAGACCTAAAAAAAGGCGATAAGCTTATTTTATCAGCTTTTGGAGGCGGTTTTACCTGGGGTTCGATATACTTAAAATGGGCTTATGATAATTAACTACATAAAATATTTACAAGATGAATTTTAAAGAACTATTCGCAACAGATCCGCAAGATTTTGAAGGTTATAACACCCAAAAAATCAGGGATAAATTTCTTCTTGAAACCATTCTCGAAGATGATGAGATATACATTGTATATTCCCACAACGACCGTTTTATAGTAGGCGGAGCAGTACCAATTTCCAAAGAACTGAAACTGGAAACAGTAGATGCACTTAAAGCCGAATTCTTTTTAGCTCGTAGGGAACTTGGCGTAATAAATGTAGGAAAAGGAACAGGTGTTGTTAGTGTTGATGGAACTGAATACGAACTTAAATTCAAAGAAGCGCTGTATATTGGTTCAGGAAATAAAGAGGTTATATTTAAAAGTTCTGACAAGAAGACACCTGCCCGGTTTTACTTAAATTCAGCTCCTGCACACGCATCGTACCCGGTTAAAAAAATAACCCTTGATGATGCTGAATGTATCGATTTAGGTTCATTGGAAGAATCGAATGCTCGAAGAATTAATAAGCTTATTGTAAACAGCAATGTGCAAACCTGCCAATTACAAATGGGCATGACCGAATTAAAACCAGGAAGTGTTTGGAATACCATGCCTGCCCATACACATAGCCGCCGTATGGAAGCCTATTTTTATTTTGAAGTACCTGAAAAACAAGCAGTATGCCATTATATGGGTAAACCCGACGAAACAAGGCATATTTGGATGAAAAACGAACAAGCTGTAATCTCTCCCGCATGGTCAATCCATAGCGCATCCGGTACTTCTAATTATATTTTTGTTTGGGGTATGGCAGGCGAAAACCTTGATTATGGTGATA
Organism: Carboxylicivirga caseinilyticus; assembly: GCF_050589785.1. Classification (NCBI taxonomy): domain Bacteria; kingdom Pseudomonadati; phylum Bacteroidota; class Bacteroidia; order Marinilabiliales; family Marinilabiliaceae; genus Carboxylicivirga; species Carboxylicivirga caseinilyticus. The sequence continues at coordinate 41,868 of NZ_JBNGOX010000016.1, forward strand.
TGGATGTGCATTTACCAACAGACTTAAAATAACGGACGAATAAATATGACTGGATTATACACGAAAGAATTTAGGGCAATCATGCAATCAAATGCCGATTGCTCTAAATTAAGAACAAACAGAATTGAAGAAATAAAAAACTTTGCTCAAAGTACTAATTTCAAACGGATAGGTATTGCTCATTGCATTTCTTTTTCTCACGAAGCAAAAGTGTTAAGTGATTATTTATCAAAATATTTCAACGTATATTCTGTTGATTGTAAATACGGCAACCTAACTAAAAAGGAGCTGTTAGGAGGTGAAAGTAAGCGTATATTATGCAATCCTGCCGGACAGGCTGATTTTTTAAATAATCATAAAACAGAACTTAACATTTCAATGGGATTGTGTGTAGGACACGATATGATATTTAGTAAACTATCCGAAGGTTTAGTAACCAATTTATTCGACAAGGACTTTACCAATAAACACAACTCTTTAAAAGCAATTAAAGAGTTAGAACATTATAACTAAAAGAAAATTACAAAATGATAACAATACCGGAATTAATAAAAAAAGAATGGAGCAATAAACAAGATGCTATAGTTTTAACTACAGTTTCTGAGGCAGGTATTCCAAATTCAATTTATGCTACACAGGCAGCATTATTCAATGATAACAAAGTACTAATTGCGAATAACAAGTTTAAAAAGACACTTGAAAACATTGAAAACAGTAAAAAAGTAACTGTATTATTTATTACAAAAGAGACAAAATCATATCAATTAAAAGGAAGCGTGTGTTACAAAACGGAAGGCGATGAGTTCAACGACATGAAAAAATGGAACAGAGCTGATTTGCCAGGTTATGGTGTTGCTGTTGTTGAAGTACAGGAAATTTTCTCCGGGGCAGAAAAAATAGTATAAACCAAAACATTGAATTATAAAACTCATAAGAATTATCATCATTCTAAATTTATTAAGTAGGCTATGAAAATTCTTATGGGTTCCATATGACAATTAATAGTAAAAATTACACGTATGAAACGAGTAGTAGTAACAGGTATGGGAGCATTAACGCCAATTGGTAATAATGTAAACGATTTTTGGAACAATCTTATTAAAGGTAAAAACGGAATATCAAAGATTACCAGGTTCGATGCCTCTAATTTAAAAACACAGATTGCAGCAGAAGTAAAAAATTTCGATCCTTTACAATATCTGGAAAAAGCAGAAGTCCGCAAACAAGATGCTTTTGTACACTATGCCATTGCAGTTATGGAAGAATGCTTGGCTGATGCAAAAATTCAATTAGACGAAACAGACTTAAAACGAACCGGGGTAATATGGGGTTCGGGTATAGGAGGGATAAAAACTTTCGAAGACGAAGTGACAAGCTTTAACCGTAACCCGGAGATATCACGGTTTAGTCCCTTCTTTATTACCAAGCTTATTTCTAATATGGCAGCCGGGTATATCTCCATACGTTATGGTTTAAAAGGTGTTAGTTATGTTACTACATCTGCTTGCGCATCAAGTAATAATGCCATAATTGATGCTTTTAACCTTATTCGTTTAGGCAAGGCCAATGCTATTTTTGCAGGTGGTTCAGAAGCCTGTGTAACACAATCTGGTATTGGTGGTTTTAGTTCTATGAGAGCTATATCTGCGCGAAACGACAGTCCCGAAACGGCTTCTCGTCCTTTCGATAAAACCCGTGATGGTTTTGTAATGGGTGAAGGTGCAGGCGTACTATTATTAGAAGAACTGGAACATGCCAAACAGCGAGGAGCAAAAATATATTGCGAATTAGCCGGAGGTGGTTTTAGTTCCGATGCTTATCACATTGCAGCACCACATCCCGAAGGTGAAGGAGCTGTTACAGCAATGCTTGATGCCATCAATGAAGCCGGGCTTGCACCTTCTGACATTGATTATATCAGCGCACACGGAACGTCAACCCCTGTGGGTGATTTAAGCGAATGTAAAGCTATCTGCAATGTGTTTTCCAATAACCTGGAAAGTCTACATGTAAGTGCAAACAAGTCGATGATTGGTCATTTATTGGGTGCTGCCGGGGCTGTTGAAGCAGTAGCGTGTGTTATGGCAATTAAAGAAGGTGTTGTCCCTCCAACAATGAACCTTAACGAAACCGACCCTGATATAGACAATGCCCTGAATTTAACCCCAAACAAAGCGGTTAATAAAGAAATAAATACGGCGTTGAACAACACCTTTGGCTTTGGAGGTCATATTTTTACTTCTCTGTTTAAACGATTTATTTAATTTGCTATGATAATTTTTGGGCCAGTACCTTCAAGAAGGTTAATTACAAGTTTAGGAATTAACAATATTTTACCACCAAAACAGTGTTCTTATTCCTGTGTGTACTGCCAGGTTGGAGAAACCTCCAATAAGTCGATGTTCAGGACTGAACTTTACAAACCACAGCACATTTACGAGAAAGTTAAATCGCATTTAAAAAAATTAGACCTTACACACCGACCGAAATACCTTACCATTGTTGCCAATGGAGAACCTACCCTTGATATAAACCTGGGTACTTTAATCAGGCAATTGCAGCAATTAGGTTTGCCTGTTGCGGTAATTACCAATGCAAGTTTATTAGACAAAGAACATACCCGTAACGATTTATATAATGCCGATTGGGTTTCGGTTAAAATAGATTCGGTTAATGAAGCATCCTGGAAAAAAATTAACCGCCCGTATATTTGGCTAAATCTTGATGCAATTCTTGAAGGGATTAAAATCTTTAGCAATGATTATAAAGGAATCTTAAACACTGAGACTATGCTAGTTGAAGGGTATAACGATAGTATATCTGATATTCAGAATACCGCAAAATTTATTTCAGGATTAAAACCAAATAAAGCATATATATCAATCCCTACTCGTCCACCTGTTGAAAAGGGAGTAAAACCTGTTTCGGAGGCTCGGATTGCGGAAGCATGGCAGATATTTAAAAACCACAACATTAATGTAGAAACCCTTACGGGGTTTGAAGGGACAGACACAGGATACACTGGCGATGCTCAGGCAGATATTCTTACAATTTCATCCGTTCACCCTTTAAGGGAAGATACCATTGACGAATTACTTGAAAAAGATTCCGCTGATCACTCTGTGCTTGAACAACTTATACAAAACGGTAAAATAAAGAAGTCGAGTTTTAATGGATTTAATTATTACACGAGAACTTATAACACTTAGCCAATGAAAGGGTTTATTCAGGTTTATACAGGCAATGGAAAAGGAAAAACAACCGCAGCTATAGGTTTGTCAATCAGGGCAGTTGGCGCTGGGAAAAAGGTGTTTTTTGCCCAATTCGTAAAAGGCAAGCCTTATTCTGAAATCACTGTACTGCAAAAGCTTTCGCCTACAATTACTCTAAAACAATACGGTTTAGGTTGTTTTATAGAAAAAGAGCCAACAAAAGCAGATATTGAAAGCGCACAAAAAGGATTACAGGAAATCAAAAAATTTATTCAAGCAGTATCCTATGATGTAATTGTATTGGATGAAGCCAATATTGCACTTTTCTTCAACCTTTTCTCTGTAAAGGATTTGATTAAAATAGTGCAATCTAAACCTCCCGAAACAGAGATAATAATAACTGGACGATATGCCCCCGAAGAAATTATTGCTATTGCCGATCTGGTAACTGAAATGAAAGAAGTTAAACATTACTATAATTCGGGCATTGAAGCTCGAAAAGGAATAGAATTTTAAAATGATGATGATAACAGACGAAATACAATTACGCCCCAGATATGGAGAGGTTGACCAGATGGGATATGTTTACCATGCCAATTATGTTAGCTATTGCCATCTGGCTCGTACTGAATTACTACGAAAGATGGGTATTTCGACTGTTGTTTTTGTCGATAGTAAAAACTGGTATCCAATGGGTGTACCTGATTTTGTTGAAGAAGCTTTAAACATTCATCTTAATGAAAAAACCACATGCAATTAACCGTATTAACTGACAATTGTGCAGGAGCAAGTTTCCTTGCCGAGCATGGACTTTCTTATCTTATCGAAATAAAAGAGCATAAAATTCTTTTCGATACAGGGCACAGCGATGTATTTCTCAAAAATGCAACAAAGCTTGGTATTGATTTGTATAAAGAAGTAAGTACCATTATTCTAAGTCATGGACACTGGGATCACGGTAACGGATTAGCAAACCTTAAAGACAAAGCTCTAATCACCCACCCTTTATCTTTTATGGAAAGGTTTCGAGGAAATGATAACAGTTATATTGGTTTAGGCTTAACAGAGGGTGAAGTTAAGCACAAATATAACTTGATAACCACAGAGCAACCTTATATAGTTTTTAAAGATATTTATTTTCTTGGTGAAATTCCACGACTAACTGAATTTGAATCAAAAACTACTCCTTTTATTGATAAACAAAATCAACCTGATTATGTGCCAGATGATTCTGCCATAGTCGTAGTGCAAAATGATGAACTTATCATTATTAGCGGATGTGCACATTCAGGTATTTGTAATACTATCCTACATGCACAAAAAGTAACAGGTATAACAAAAGTAAAAGCAGTTATAGGCGGTTTCCACCTAAAAACAGACAATAAACAGACCAAAGAAACCATTCGCTTTTTAAAGAATCAGAATATTCAAAACATATATCCAGCGCATTGTACACAATTAGATGCACTAATTGCATTTCGCAAGGAATTTAGTTTTCCTCAAATTAAAACAGGGATGATTTTAAAATTTTAAAACTAATATGATAAGATTAATTATAAGCATATCGTTAATAGTTGTACTTACAGGGTGTAAACAAACCCCATGCGAAAACCTTATACTTTTCGCCGGAGTTGGTATGACAGATGCCGTAAAGGAAATCGCTAAAAAATTTAGAGAAGAAACTAGCATTGAAGTTAAGTTAAGTCTGGCAAGTTCTGCAATACTTGTTATGCAACTTGAATCGGGAGCACCTGCTGATATGATAATATTGGCCAGCAAACAATGGGCTGACTATGCAGAGGAAAAGCAATTAGTTATAGATAGCACATCTTATACCGTAGCACAGAACGAACTTGTTTTAGTTGCTCCTAAAAACAGTAAGCTGCAATCCATAGAAATTAATCAACAAACAGATTTACCAAATATTATTCAGGGTAAAATTGGCATTGGTAATCCTGAAACAGTTCCGGCAGGCAGATACTTAATGCAAAGTTTGGAATACTTTGGTTGGGATTCTGCTTTTAGAGGTCGTTTTATAAATGCCAGAGATGTTAGGGCAGCTTTAAGCTATGCCGAGCTGGGTGAGGTAAGCGCAAGTGTTGTTTTTGCCTCTGATGCTATTAAATCCACAAAAGTTAAGGTTATTGGTACATTCCCTCAAAACTCACATAAGCCTATTGAATTTATAAGTTATATGGTTGTCGATAACCCGAAAGTGAATAAACTTTATGAATATATTACTTCTGAAAAAGGATTGAAAATTTGGGAGAAACATGGTTTTCTTACTGTAAAATAATTAATTATAATCGGCTCAAACTAAATCATAGAACCATTCATGACTTTGAGATAGATTTAATTAAACGATGTTGAAACTTGTGAATTCAAATTTTAAAATAAAAGGAACAGTAATTAATAAAAAAGGTTAATATGATGGCAAAAAAGATAATTGTAATTGGTGGGTCAGCTGCCGGCCCCAAAGCAGCTGCAAGGGCAAGAAGAATGGACGAAAATGCAGAAATAACAATATTTCAGAAAAGTCCCGATTTATCAATGGCATCCTGTGGATACCCATATTTTGTTGGTGGTTTTTTCGATGACCGCAACAAATTACTTTGCACTCCCACAGGTGCGGTTCGCGACCCTAAGTTTTATTGGAACGCCAAAGGTATTTTAGCTAAAGTAAATACCGAGGTTACAAAAATAGATATCAAAAACAAGAAGATTGAATTTAAGGATTTAACAAGTGGAGAACAAGGCTCTCAGGAATATGATAAGTTAATCATTACTACAGGAGCGACAGCAAATATGCCTCCAATACCCGGAACAAACCTTAATGGGATAACAACTTTACAGTCGATGCAAGATGCTGATTACTTGCGCAAAATCCGAGATGAAGGTAAGATTAAAAAAGCCGTTGTTATTGGTGGAGGATTAATAGGTATTGAAACACTTGAAGCTTTACACTTAGCAGGCATCGAACTTACCATGATTGAATTGCTTCCTCAGCTTCTTACATTTCTCGATTGGAAGATGGCTAAGTTGGTTGAGAACTACCTCAAGACTAAGGCTAATGTTATTACCCAAAATGGGGTTGCTGAATTTCTTGGAGAAAACGGTAAACTTACAGGTGTAAAACTTCAAAACGGAACTGAAATCCCGTGCGAATTAGCTGTGGTAGCCATAGGTGTAAAACCCAATGTTAAACTAGCAAAAGAGGCAGGGCTAAAAATTGGAGCATTAGGTGGTATTCTTGTCGATGAACACATGCAAACGTCTACCTCTGACGTTTATGCAGCAGGCGATTGTTGCGAAATTAAAAATATCATTACAAGAAATAGCGTACTTGCTCCCTATGGCGACCTTGCAAACCTTGAGGGACGTGTGGCTGGCGAAAATGTTATTAAAGGAAATGTTGCTACTTTTCCCGGAACACAACAAACAGGTATTTGTAAATTGTTTGATTATGGCATTGGGATAACCGGATTATCAGAATCCAAAGCAAAGGAAGCAGGAATGGATTTTGAGAAAGTTGTAAATGCTAGTCCTGATAAACCTGGCTTTATGGATGGTAAATTGCTAATAACTAAATTGCTTGCAGAAAAAACTACTGGCAAAATTCTGGGAGCGCAATGCCTTGGTCCAGGCGATGTAAGCAAACAACTGGCTATTTGGGCTACTGCCATAAAAGGTGGTTTAACGGTTGATGACATGGTAAATGCCGACCTTCCCTATGCACCTCCGTTTTCTTTAGCTATTGACCATAGCATAGCATCAGCACATATATTACAAAATAAAATGCACGGTATTTTTAATGGAATATCTTCATTAGAATTAAAAGAAAAACTGGATAACAAAGAAGACCTGTTTATACTGGATGTCCGTGGAGCTGATGAGTACGAACAAACACGCTTAGGTATTGGAGAGACATTAATCCCGATAGGAATGCTCCGTATAAGGCTAAATGAACTACCGGAAGATAAAAACAAAGAGATTATCACTTATTGTAAAATTTCACTACGTGGTTATGAAGCAGCAGTTTTATTACAAGCACATGGATACACTAACGTAAAAGTGCTTGAAGGTGGAGTTGCTGCATGGCCATTTGAGAAAGAAAAATAACACTGAAGGTATCTAAAAAATGTAATAAACATGCGTTTGTGATAAACTATAAAAATAGAGAGATATGAAAATATTACAATTTCTTCAAAAAAACTTGGTTTTTACGATTCCCGCTTTTATGGTGCTTGGTTTAATATATGGTGCAAACATAGATGCCGTAAGATTAAAAACAACAATACTACCGTTGACATTTCTCATGGTTTATCCGATGATGGTAAACTTGAATATTAAAAAAGTCTTTTCGAAAGGAGACAATAAAGTTCAGGTTACAACTCAACTTATTAATTTTATATTAATCCCTTTTATTGGGTATATACTTGGTCGTTTATTTTTTCCTGAAAATCCAATTTTAATGCTGGGTTTGTTGTTAACTTCTTTATTGCCTACTTCTGGAATGACTATTTCTTGGACAGGATTTGCTAAAGGTAATATGGTAGAAGCTGTAAAAATGACAGTAATAGGTCTTATTTTAGGTTCTGCAATTACTCCATTGTATTTGCAACTTTTATTAGGTGCAAAAATAGAAATTCCTTTGGCTAAAGTATTTCAACAAATTATAGTGGTCGTTTTTCTTCCGATGCTATTTGGTTACATAACTCAGCAATTCATCATAAAAAAGTATGGAATGGCTAAATACCAAAAAGATATAAAAAAGATATTTCCACCTATATCTACTCTTGGAGTGTTAAGTATAGTATTTGTAGCAATGGCATTAAAAGCAAAGTCAATAGTTGCCGACCCAACAGTCTTAATAAAGTATGCTATTCCATTAGCTATATTGTATATTGCAAACTTTGCTATAAGTACTCTAATTGGAAAGTATTTCTTTACACGTGCAAATGGAATTGCCTTGGTATATGGAAGTGTTTTGCGTAACCTTTCTATTGCCTTGGCAATTGCAATGACTGTGTTTGGCTCTGAGGGTTCAGAAATTGCGCTAATAATTGCAGTAGCTTATATTATTCAAACGCAATCGGCTGCATGGTATGTTAAATTTACCAATGTAATATTTGGACAAGCACCACCAGATGTAGCTGGCGATGTAATGAGTAAAGGAGTCTTTACTATAAATGATGATAAAAGTATTAAGGAAGCCATAGAATTATTTGAAGAAGAACATATTCATTCTTTAGTAGTAATGGACTCAACTAATAAGCCAATAGGTATACTCAATACAAGAAACTTGTTTGACCATATAATAAACAACAGCACAGATATTTCTCAGAAAATATCGAATATTGATCTTAAACCAATTCTCATTTTCAATGAAACTGACCCATTAATATTAATTGGAAAAGAAATGAAAGATAATAATGTGTACAAGGTACTGGTCAAGGATGTCAAACAACAACTCTGTGGCGTAATTACCGAAACAACCTACTTTAAAAGAATTGTGAAAAGCAAATAAACTAAAATGCTTTCTAAAAAATGGATATTAAAAAAATATAAATCTGTTTTCTTATTAAAATCGTAAACATTTCGTAATTTTATTTGTTCTTTGATAAGAATATTTCTCCGAAAAGAAATTATATAATGAAGAAGTTGACAGAACAAATAAGCGAAAAGATTAAAAGCGAAGGATTAAAAGTAACCCCTCAGCGAATGGCTGTGTTAAAAGCTGTTTATGAGCTTAATAATCATCCAACAGCGGATAACATACTCGCCTATGTGAGAAAGGAAAATCCCAATGTTGCGATGGGTACAATTTACAAAGTGCTTGATACGCTAATCGAAAATAAACTTGTCAAGAAGGTTACAACAGATAATGGAGTTATGCGATACGATGGAATTATGGAAAATCACCATCATTTGTATTGTGTGGAGTGTGATTTAATAGAGGATTACAACGATAAAGAACTTGACAAGCTGTTAACTGATTATTTCAAGAAAAAAAACATTAAAGGGTTTAAACTAAAAAATTTTGTATTGCAAATAAATGGAACTTTTAATAAATGTTGAATTTAAAAATTAAAAAATGGAAGAAAATCAAGAATTACAAGCAGTGAGTATGCCACGTATTGGTGACCCTGCACCGGAATTTAAAGCAGTAACCACACAAGGTGAAATCAATTTTCCCTCTGATTATAAAGGCAAATGGTCAATTTTATTCAGCCATCCTGCTGATTTTACACCTGTATGTACATCAGAATTTATGACTTTTGCTCATATGGAGAAGCAATTCAATGAAGCTAATTGTGAGCTTATCGGTCTTTCTATTGACGGCTTGTACAGTCATATTGCATGGCTACGCACCATTAAAGAAAAAATTGAATATAAAGGGATGAAAGACATAGAAGTTACTTTTCCTTTGATTGAAGATATTAAAATGGATGTTGCTAAGAAATATGGCATGATTCAACCCAATGAAGACTCAACTAAAGCTGTTCGCGCCGTTTTCTTTGTTGATCCAAAAGGAATTATTCGTGCTATCATTTATTATCCTTTAAGTTTAGGCAGAAACTTTGATGAGCTATACCGTGCATTAATTGCAATGCAAGCTGCTGATGAATTTGGAGTAGCAACTCCTGCTGATTGGAGACCAGGAGACGATGTGATTATTAGCCCAGCGGGTTCATGTGGTACAGCAAAAGATAGAATGGAAGATAGTGAAATAGATTGTAAGGATTGGTTCTTCTGTACCAAGAAGCTAGATAAAGACGAAGTTTTGAAGAAGGTGTTAAAAAAGTAAGCTTTTATTCTCTAAAATAGGAAGTCGGTGAATAGCCGACTTTTTTCGTTTATTACATTTTTTTCGCATAATTAATGGTTAACACAGGTTAACATAGAGACCAACAGCTTGTTAACCATTAAGTGACAGAATTTCTATTATTTACAAGCATAGTTAACAAAGTTAACAAGGTTAACGTGTTTTTTTGAGTATTTGGTTTTCAAAGTTTGTTTAGGCCTTCAATAATAAAAATATTTTCCAATTTAATTCCAAATTAATATATTTACAGAACAATTTACCAAAGGGTGTAATACTATGAATTGTGCCTAAAGAAATACATATAACACTTAAAATAAGCCTCTTACAGAGGCTTTTCGTGTTTATAGACCCTTTGTGTTTTTTGATTTATTACGATATACTTTGTTTTATTAGTAATAGAATCCTGTTTAATTCCACGCATGCTTTTCAAAATGCTTTTTGTTTCAAAAAAGTATTCATTTCTCGCAAATTTTTTCAAATATGATAATACGAAGAACAATATTAAAACAAGACATTGTAAAGAAGTTATATCCCAATAGTATTTCTATAAGGTCGGCAATGCAGCAACTCAGATGTGAAATTGAAATTTGCCCTCCATTAAAAGAACAAATTGCAAAAGCCGGAAATACCAGATGCCATTATTACAACAAACAGCAACTCCTTTTAATCCTGGAACACTTTAGTATATCACTTGAAGAATTTGAACAGCTATGAAGTATTTTCAGGGTATTACTAATGTGGAGCAAGCCAAACTACGTTATCGTCATTTAGCAAAGCAACTCCATCCTGATGCCGGGGGAACTGTACTTGAGTTTCAAAAAATGCAGGATGAATATAGAATTACACTTTCAAGATTGCAAGAATGTCACAATCCCGTTAGTAGTCATTTTTCAAAGGCTACACCCAATGACTTTTTTCAAGGTGAATCACCTGAAAAAGAATTGTTGATTATTTTAGGGAAAATGGCAAAGGTGCTTATTAAAAAGCAAGTGCCACAAAATTATCTACGTCGGAAGATTACAACGACAAATTCTTCGATAAAGAAAGATGTGCTAAATGAAATAGTGGACATCTTGAATGAGTTATAAGGGATTGAATAATGCTAAAAAATAGTTCTTTTTAGAACTCACACAGTTCTAATTCTAATATTCTTTATAGTCCTTAAGCTATAATTCTTGCTATATTACCAATGATTTATAAGATAAAATGACCAATTCTTTTAGCAAATTCGCTCATCAAGTTACCATTGGCAACCTTACAAATAGACAAATACAAACAAAAATAACCACATTTAGCATATTCAAGACAATTATAAAAAAATCTGAGCAAAACCAGCCAGAGCAGACTACGCAATAGGTATAGGTTTGTAGCATAATTTTTATAGCAATTATGCAAAAGCCGGATTCACATACTATTCAGGAAGCTACTCAGAGGGCAAAACAACGCCTTCCCATAGGGGAACTGCAAAGAAGAAATAAATACAAGGATATTACAGAACAGGAATACAATGACCTTTTTGATTGCGCTGAAACCTTTTCTTTATTGATTCTTGAGTCCTTATCAAAGGAAAAAGTTGTGGAGCAAGAGATATAGTGTTATGTAAAATCCAGGGAATCAGTATATTTGTAGAGAGTAAGTCTAAAAATGTAGTTTATGAGCAACTTATCCCTTTTTCAACAATTTGCACCGAAAGTCCCTGAAAAATTCAAGGAGGGTAACAATGCGGTAATTTATACAAGAGTTTCATCGGCAGACCAGGAAGATAATACAAGTCTTGGTTCTCAGAAAAAGCATTGCGAAAAGTTTGCTGAACGAAGGGGATTAAATGTTGTAGGCTATTTTGGTGGGACTTACGAATCAGCCAAAACTGATGACCGTAAAGAATTCAACAAGATGCTAACCTTTGTAAAGAGGTCAAAAAGCATTAATTACGTAATCGTATATTCTTATGAGCGCTTTTCTCGCTCAGGTATTAATGGAGCTTCTATTGCAAATGACTTAATCAAAAAGCATGGGATTATTACATTAGCAGTTACGCAAGAATTAGACCCAACAACTCCTGCTGGCTCGTTCCAACAAAATATTCTTTTCCTTGTAGGGCAAATGGACAATGAATTGAGGCGAGATAAGGTAGTAACCGGAATGAAAGAACTGCTAATAAAAGGACATTGGGTTTGGGCTGCTCCAAGAGGTTATACTGACCTCAATAAAGGAAAAGCAACTGAGCGTAATTTAGTAATAAATGACGAAGGTAAAATATTAAAGAAGGCTTTCGAATGGAAAGCATATAAACAAACTCCTAATGCAGAAATATCTCGTAAATTAAAAACATTGGGTGTTGATATCTCTGAAAAAAGATTACACAACCTATTTACAAATCCGTTTTACTGTGGTTTAATTACAAGCAAAATGCTACCGGGTGAGGTTATTGAGGGTCGTCATGAACCAATGGTCACTCGTGATTTGTTTTTACAAGTAAATAATATTCGACAGGAAAATAGAGTTCATGGCTTTGTGCATGACAAAGACAATGAGAATCTGCCATTAAAAGTATTTACAAAGTGTGAGAAATGTGGAAAGCCAATGACCGGATATTTGGTTAAAAAGAAAGGAATTTACTATTACAAATGCAGAACGAAAGGTTGCAGAGTGAATAAAAGTGCCAAATCATTGCACCAAATGTTTCAGAATTTAGTTTCTGCTTTTCATATCGACAAAGATGAGCAAGAAGTAATCAAGGTCGTACTATCAGAACAAATGAATGTATTTTTCAAATCGAAGAGTGAAGACTCAAAAAAACTAAAAGCTCAAAAAAGTGAAGTACAAAAGAAACTGGATGCAATCGAAGAAAGGTTTGTTATCGGAGAAATAGACCGTTCATTATATAATAAGTTTAAGCCTAAATTCGAGAAAGAAATTATCGAAATTGAGCAGGAATTAAATTCAATGGGCAATTATAGTTCGAACCTCAATAAAGCTTTGAAATTTGTCACTAAAATAAGTTCTAATTTATTGAATATGTGGGAATCACTTAGTATTGACAGTAAGAAAGTATTCCAAAAAATGCTATTCCCCGAAGGAATTTACTACAATCACGAAAACAACCAAGTTCGAACCCCTCGTGTAAATTCTTTTTTCTCTCTAATCCCTGAACTGGCAAGGTACACAGAAGGACATAAAAAAGGGGATTTTATCAATAATGACAAAATCCCCGCTTTTGTGATCCCGAAGGGACTCTTTAAATTTCGTAATCTATTTTGTTTTAAATAGTTGTAAAGCACTTAAAATCAAGGTCTCGATATAGTCTCTTCTGATATTGAGAACTTTTGATTACAAATATACAATGAATGTATGCAATGTGAAAAAATACTTGGATTATATTTTAAAACCACCCTTTACTGATACAATTCTCCCCTTTACTTTCTACGCGGGCTTTGACAGTCTTAAAAATCAGGTTATTATTGAGTCTCATGTTATAACCTTAAATGTGACAATTATGAAAATTGGTTATGCAAGGGTAAATGGCAAATATCAGAATTTGGAGATGCAAATTGAAACATTGAATAAAACAGGTTGTACTAAAATCTTTCAGAGAACAAAAAGTGTATTAAAAGAATGTCCGTAACATGAGAAAATGGTTATTCTTTTATAGGAAATTGTACATTTGAATCAGTTTAAAAGGGTAATGCTTATGATTGATAATAAGTAAAGAAAGAATCTGATTATTAATTTTTTATAAGTATCAATAATAATTTTGTGTTAATAGATTATACTAAATATGGAAAAAATTGACAATATAGAACTTGTTTATTTAAAACCAAGTGATTATGATGAATTAAAAAATGCAATGTTGGAGGCATATGCTAATTTACAAAATGCATACTGGAAGCCCAACCATATTGACACATTAGTTGCTAAATTTCCTGAAGGGCAGGTAGTAATAAAAATAAATGATGAATTTGCTGGATGTGCGTTGTCAATAATTGTTGATTATGATAAGTTTGATAATAAGCATACTTATAAAGAAATTACAGGCAATTACTCATTTGATACCCATACTAATGATGGAGATATATTATATGGCATAGATGTTTTTGTTCGCCCCAAGTTTCGAGGATTGAGACTTGGAAGAAGACTATATGATTATAGAAAGGAACTCTGTGAGAGATTAAATCTGAAAGGAATTGTTTTTGGAGGGCGAATCCCGAATTACTACAAATACATTTCAGACTTAACACCTAAAGAGTATATTGATAAAGTTAGAAGAAAAGAAATTCATGATCCAGTTCTTGACTTTCAGATGTCTAATGATTTTCATCCGGCTAAAGTATTAAAAGGATATTTAGAAGGCGATCACGAATCAAATGAGTACGCTGTATTATTAGAATGGGATAATGTTTATTATGAAAAACCAACTAAGAAGGCGGCTATAAAAAAGAGTATTGTTCGATTAGGATTGGTCCAATGGCAAATGAGATTATATAAAGATTTACATGAAGTTATGCAGCAAGCTGAATACTTTGTAGATGCAGTTTCTGGTTATAGAGCTGATTTTGCATTGTTTCCAGAATTTTTTAATGCTCCATTGATGGCAAAGGCAAATCATTTATCAGAACCTGATGCAATAAGATATTTAGCTCAATTTACATCTGAAATTGTTAATAAATTCTCGAAATTATCCATATCATATAATATTAATATAATTACTGGCAGTATGCCAGAATTAATTGATAATGAGTTGTATAATGTTGGATATTTATGCAAGAGGGATGGAGGAGTTGAAAGATTTGAGAAAATACATGTTACACCTGATGAAGCAAAGGTTTGGGGGTTACAAGGAGGAAATACATTAAAAACTTTTGATACAGATTGTGGTAAAATTGGAATCTTGATTTGTTATGATGTTGAGTTTCCTGAATTGAGTCGATTATTAGCTGATGATGGTATGGATATTCTTTTTGTACCATTTTTAACTGATACACAAAATGGTTATTCAAGAGTACGAAATTGTGCACAGGCAAGAGCAATTGAAAATGAATGTTTTGTTGCCATTGCTGGAAGTGTAGGGAATCTTCCAAAAGTTCATAATATGGATATTCAATATGCACAATCAATGGTATTTACACCATGTGATTTTTCATTTCCAACAAATGGTATAAAGGCAGAAGCAACGCCAAATACCGAAATGATATTGCTTGCTGATGTTGATATTAATTCTTTAAGAGAATTAAACCAGTTTGGAAGTGTAAGAAATTTAAAGGATAGAAGAACAGATATATTCAAATTAGAAAGAAATAGTAAGTAAGTTTTTAAGTTCTTAAGATTATGGCTAAAGCTAAAAAATTTGGGACATTTAGTGGTGTTTTTACACCATCAATTTTGACCATTTTAGGTGTAATAATGTACCTAAGGTTTCCTGCCATAATCGGGCAGGCAGGTTTAATAAATACTATTGGAATAATAGTTATTGCACATATCATATCAATAACTACAAGTTTAAGTGTAGCCTCCCTTTCAACAGACAAACCTGTTCAAACAGGTGGAACATACTTTATGATTTCACGAAGTCTTGGGTTACCCATTGGAGGAACACTTGGATTAGCCTTGTTTGTAGGTCTATCATTTAGTGTGAGTCTTTATTTAATAGGTTTTGCAGAAAGTTTTCTTCAATATTGGGGTATGGATGTCAATATTAATACCATTAGAATTACAGGTTCAATTGTATTATTTATTGTTACAACCATTACATTTATTAGTACTTCATTAGCAATTAAATCCCAATATTTTATTATGGCAGCAATTGGTCTGTCATTATTGTCTATTTTTTTAGGGAAACATGAGTTCGTTCCTGAAGCAGTACACTTGACTCCATTGGATAGCGCTGCTCCTTTTATGGTCTTATTCGGTATATTCTTCCCTGCTGTTACAGGCTTTGAAGCAGGGGTTTCTATGTCAGGTGATTTAAAAGATCCGAAAAAATCATTGCCCGTGGGTGCAATGTTGGCAGTAGGAATTGGGTTTGTTGTATATCTTGGTTTGGCATTATTTTATTCATTTACAGTAGATGCTAATGCTCTCGTAAACGATCCTCAAATCCTATTTAAGATTTCATTGGTTCCTTCATTAGTAATTGCAGGAATATGGGGAGCAACTTTATCATCAGCGTTAGGAAGTATATTGGGGGCTCCAAGAATACTTCAAGCTATTGCAATGGATAAAATTGCACCTCGTTTTTTATCAAAAGGAACAGGTAAAACGAATGAACCTAGAAATGCTCTACTACTTGCTTTTGTAATAGCAGAAGCAGGTATTTTAATTGGAGAACTTGATCTTATAGCGCGTATTGTATCAATGTTTTTTATTACTACATACGGCTTCCTAAATTTGGCTTCTGCAATCGAAAGTTGGTCTAGTTCTGACTTTCGTCCTGCATTTAAAATCCCCCGATTTATTAGCTTAATTGGAGCTTTATCAGCCTTTATCGTTATGATCCTATTGGATTTTCTGGCTCTGGCTGGGGCAACCATTGTATTAGGCTTGTTGTATTTTTATCTTCAGCGAAAAGAATTAATTCTTGAAAGTGGTGATGCGTGGAGCAGTTTTTGGACTAATATGGCAAAAAGGTCTTTACTTAAACTTAGTTATAGAAAGGATAATAAGAGAAATTGGAGGCCAAACATTATTCTATTTAGTGGTGGAGAGAAGGCTAGACCTCACTTAGTTGAATTAGGTATGGCATTAACCGGTAAATTAGGAGCATTAACTGACTTTAATTTATCAACCGGTAAAAGAGTTAACGTTACAGATATTAAAAAAGACTCTCAAAAAAAGAATAAAAGCAAAGGATATTTTGAACGAGAATTAAAATGCACAGATTTACCAGATGGAATAAAAACTGTAACCAGTATTTATGGTTTTAGTGGATTTGAACCTAATACCGTTTTACTGGGTTGGACTAAGAACCTCGATAATACAGTTTTTCTAACTGAGATACTAAAAGATCTAAGGAAGAAAATGTTGAATGGCTTATTTCTTGATTATGATATAAATAAAGGGTTTGGCAATAAAGAAACAATTGATATTTGGTGGAACGGTAAAGGTTCTCACCTGTCATTATCTCTTAATATTCTACGATTTTTGTTGTCAGATTATCAATGGAGAGACGCATTTGTTCGAATAATTATCATAAATAATGACACTGCTCTTGAAGATTCTATTTATCGAAACACTTATGCCTTACTTCAAGATAAACGTATGCAAGCGGAAGTAAAGGTTTTAAGTAACGATTTTGGAACTAGAAAGCTTGAAGAAATAATACAAACTGAGTCGGCTAATACTGATTTATTATTTTTAGGTTTATCTCCTAAAGAAAAATCATACAAACCAGAGTATATTGAAAAAATTAATTCAATATGTCAGTTACCCTGCAGTGTATTAATTCTAAGTCCATCTCCAGAGTTTGAGGAAACAAATATTGTTGACAAATCTAAAAATAGTCCTTCATTAATTTCTTATGAAAATTTGGAATTGAGAGAACTTCCCTCAATTGATGTTAGTCTTTTAAAAAATAAGATTGAGAATCTTGATATTGAGTTGATGTCTATTGGTCAGGATTTTTATAGCAAAACATTCGTTGGATCTTTGCAGCAATTTAATACTTATTTAACAACATTAAAGGATTTAGTAACTCAGGTTCTTAAATCATATCGCAAAGATTTGAGTATTGCAAAAAGCTATGAGTATGAAAAAGTTGTGAGTAGATTTCAAACTGCCTTCTTAAAAAACACTTTAGATGTATTGAGGAATGAAAGTCTTCAGTATATGAAAGAAACTGAAAGTATTTTACAAAGAGGATTAAGTGATTTATTGACTAAACTTGGAAATTTTGTTTATGAATCACCTGAGAATATCTCAATACCTTTTTCTTCATCAATAAATAAAAAACAAAAGCTTGTAAATTTCCCGTTAAGAAAAGCAATATCATTTTATTTCGAGTACGATTTAAAATCTAAAATTAATGACATATTATTTTCATTTGAGGAACAATCAAAAGACATTCATGAAGAATTGCGTAAGTTGATTTTTGCAACGAACGATATTTTTGAAAAGGTTGATTTAGATCAAATAGTCGGAAATAATGAGCAAGTTTCTGAAATTGCTCAATTGCTCGAAGGATTCAATTCAGTTAAATCAAAAATAGAATTTAATGAAATCAGTTTGTTAAAGGAACTTCAAAATGAAATTCGTGAGATAGTTATAAGTTTAGCAAATGACCTCCAATCGCAAGAAAATATTAAACATGCTAAAAAGAAATACAAGCAAAGACCAATTTTAGCTGACGAAAATATAGACAGTTTTACTGAAAATTGGAGCCTTGGAATTCACCTTTTAAACAATTCATTCTATTTCGATATTTTAGTTCTTTCAAAAAAAATTGTTTTTAGTAATATTATTAGTAAAGGAAGTATTAAGCTTTCTAAAATTGTAAATGAGCAATTCTTTAATAAGCAAAGAATACTTATCGAAAATATTAGAAAAATAATAAATGACCCTAAAAGTGTAACAGAACCTGTACTTTTTGAAGAGAATTCAAACCTTAAATCTCTCTTAAATGAATCTTACGAAAAGGCGGTATCTGTTTTTGATGATTTACCAGAGGAATACTTTTTGCCAGAAAAGGTTTATAAGGATGGTAAATTTATTCCTTTTAATGATTTTTCACAGGTTAATGTAGACTTGTATAAATCATCTAGGTATAACATAGATGTTTATTTTCATGAATCTCTTTATCGAGAAATTGAAGAGTTGGAATTTGCTATTCGAAATGCGATTATTGAATCAAAAGAAGCTAATAGTATGCAATTGTTTCATAGTAATAATACTCAGGAAGATTCAATTGATTATGACAGAGAGATAGACAAAAAAATATTTCAAAAATTTTTAAAACAACTAGAACAAGATAATACAAAAATAGAAAAATTAATAGAGCGAATTAATCGTTCAACAGACAACTATTTGAGCGATGCTTTTTCTAAGATATTTTCACATTCTATTGTTGACCTAGATAAGGATGGGCACTCTGATTATATGAGAAGCCAAAGTGGTGTAAGGTTATATAGAAATAAGATTAAAGAATTCATTAACAGGCATGTGAAAAGTGTTTTAGTCTTTATTTTAAACAGAAGTAGCAGAGGAATTATTTTGTCAAAGAAATATCTGGAGGAAAAAACAAGTTCTGGAATTCAAACTAAGGAAATACTTGATTTGATAGACCAATTAGTCCCTGATCGTAAATATTATAATTCTATTCCTGTATTTTATAGAAACCTAATGAGTAGCAGTGCAAAAATTAGCGATGAATTTTGGATTACCAGAGAAGAAGAAATGAAAATTATTAAGGACTCATTAAATAGACATAGAAAGGGATATGGTGGAGCTGTGTTTATTACAGGTGTTCATGGAGCTGGCAAATCTACAATCTCACGTTACGCTGTTAACCGATTGTTTAAGTCGCATAATGTAATCTGGATTAATGCACCGATTGAAGGTTCAAGTAACTCTGAAGTTTTATTGAATGAGATTAAAAAGCATACAGGTGAATTAGAAGATTTTTCCGGCATATTCAATAATCTTCCTTATGAGACAGTAATTGTATTTAATGATCTTGAACTATGGTGGGAACGAAGAAACGGAGGAGGAGAAGTCATTGATCAGATAATTGAATTAATAAAACTTTATAGTCAAAAAATATTTTTCATACTTAATATTAATACTTATGCGTATGATATTCTGAAGCAAATTTACCCTATTGAAGAATATAGTTTGGCAAACGTTAAGTGTGTTCCATTTAACTCTGCTGAGATACAACAAATGATCTTACAGAGACATAAATCAAGCGGCATAAATTTAACTTATATGGGAAAGCAAGAGCAATCTATTTCTCAATTAACATACTCGCTTTTATACAATCGTTATTTTACAATGAGTGATGGTATTCCTGGAGTTGCAATTAATATTTGGAAAGCTAACATTAGAAGTCTTAACAATGATAATATTGAAATAAGAAAACCGCAGAAGATCAACTATGATGTGTTGTTTGATATGCCAAAAGAGTGGATGATTGTTTTGGCAATAATGATACATCACAAAAACATTGGAATTGAGAAGTTAGCTAGAATTACTAATTATACTTCTGATAAAGCAAAACATATAATTTTCGCCTTGGAGAATTCGGGTTTAATTGTTAAAAAGTCAGAGGTGGTTTATACAATAGGTCGAAATATCGAACCGTTTGTGGTGGAAGTTTGTAAAACGAAAGGTTTAATTTAATTCTTTGTGAAAATGATAGTCAGTTTTGTAATAGTATCAGCGGTTATTTTTGGCTTTTATAGGTTACTAAATTTAGTTTTAAGCAAATCATCCCGTAAGCTTAAAATAAAATATCATTTAAAAGAAATTTTAATGATCTCTGAGTTAATGATATGGTTCTCACTGTTGGTTTGGATTGCCAAGGATTATTATGAAGTGCAAAATTATTTTGCACTAGCATCTATTCTGAGTGTTTTTCTTTTATTAATAATTCTACTATTTCCATTATTGAAAAATTTAATTTCCGGAATTATTTTTAAATGGCAGAATAAAATAACGGAGGGTGTATTTATTGAAGCTGATGAGATAGTAGGTTTTGTAAAAAAGGCCGGGCATTTAAATATGGAAATTGAAGATAATCATGGAGATATTTATAATGTGTTGTACACAAAAATCAATCAAAAAACTATTTCTAAACCTAGTAATAATCATAATCTTATTAAAACAACATTAACTTTTTCTTTTTCTACTTTTGTAAGTAAAAATGAAGTGCTTTCAAAGTTGAAACGTGAATTAATGAATACACCTTGGACAGCAGTATCACAACCTCCGATAATTGAAAGCTCCCAAATAACAGAAGGAACATTAACTATAGAGGTGGCTGTTTTTTTAATTGATCTGGTTTATGTCGAAGATGTAAAATCTGCGGTTGATAATTATTTCAAGATGAATTCTGGTTTGTAATTAGTTGTATATTAACAAATATAATTGGATGAAACTTCTTTGAGATTTTCAAGTTGTTGATTCATCCAATTATCATCTTTATGTAATTCAAGAGCAATAATCCGAGTAACTTTTTCTGCCATTTCAAGACTTGCTTTTGAGTCTAAAAACAACATTCTGGTTCTTCGTGCCAAAAAGTCTTCAGTTGTTCTGGCCATTTCATATCGAACTGCCCAAAGAACTTCTGCTTCTGTTATTGAGTAATCATTGTGAAGTAAATTTTTTAGACTGTCGTTTTCGTTAAAAAGTTGTTGTATTTCGGGTGCATCACTTCCATATTGAGATAGATTACCAAATACCTCGGAGTTAGAATGATAACCGTGAATTTGTAGATTTTCTGTAACACACGGTTTGTAGTCTAAGTCAGCAAGTGCAATTGCTTGCTCTATTACATCTTCTGCCATTTTTCTGTATGTTGTCCATTTTCCTCCGGCAATAGTAACAAGCCCACTATTTGAAATATTAATAGTATGTTCTCTTGATATTGCTGATGTGTTGGATTTTTCATTATCATTTACAAGTGGTCTTAACCCTGTAAATACACTCATTATATCTTCTTGTTTTGGATCTTTTACTAGATATCGACCAATATGTTGGAGTAAAAAATCAACTTCCTCTTTTTGAGCCCTGGGTTCAAGTTTAAACTCATCGACAGGAGTATCGGTTGTACCAACAATTATTTTATCATGCCAGGGAACAGCAAATAAAACTCTACCATCATCAGTATGTGGAACCATGATTGCGCTTTCGCCAGGCAGGAATGATTTATCTAATACAATATGTACACCTTGGCTGCTTGTCATTATTTGATCAGCATTGATATTATCCATTTTGCGTATTGTATCAACAAATACTCCGGTAGCGTTAATCACTACTTTTGTATTTATTTTATATTTCTTTTCGTTTTCTAAATCCTCTAATTCAATGCCCTGAATAATGTCATTCTTTTTTATCAAAGAAATAGCTTTCATATAATTAATTACGGTTGCTCCTTGTTTATAAGCTGTCTGTGCCAGATTTATTAACATTCTTGCATCGTCAAACTGTCCATCGTGATAAATTACTCCTCCCTTTAATCCCTCTTGTTCGATTGTTGGTAATTTATCGATAGTCTCTTCTTTGGTAAGTAATTTAGAAGGGCCTAACCCAAGTTTCCCTGCCAACATATCGTACAGTTTAAGTCCTACTCCATAAAATGGACCTTCCCACCAATCGTAGACCGGAACAATAAATGATAAGTCATGTACAAGGTGAGGTGCATTCTTGTGCATAATGCCTCTCTCTTTTAATGCCTCAAGAACAAGTGAAATATTGCCTTGTTGTAAATATCTAACACCGCCGTGAACAAGTTTGGTGCTTCTACTCGAAGTTCCTTTTCCGAAATCAGATTGTTCAACTAACAATACCTTGTATCCTCTGGAAGAGGCATCAACAGCTATACCCATACCCGTAGCTCCACCACCTATAATGACGATGTCCCAAAGTGTTTGATTATTAATCAGGTCAGAAATCATTTTTTCCCTATTCATACCAATTTAATATTAGAGTTGGATTTATCTGCTTTAAATTTTATTTGGTTATCTGTTCCAATTATTTGATTCTTCAATTCATTAGAATTATCACTAATGAAATTTCTTAAAACAGATGAAAACTCAGGAGTTCTAAGATAACCGAATGATTTATGGGGATTTAATTGTCCGTTTACCTGATAATCATTAGAAACTAAGATGTCAATAGGTTTTATTCCACTTTTATTAGGTTCGTATATTTCAGATAAATTGTGGTTTATTGCAACTTTGTCCAATAAGTCAGCTTGATTATACCATTTGTTTTGAATACAATCAGGTGATTTAATCAAGTTTGACTCAAGGTTTATACGTTCTTTTTCTTTTGCAATTTCGCTAATTACAATAGGAAAACCCAAAGGAGAACCTATTGTTATAAATGTGTTAATTGTTATAGGATGTATCTTACTTAAAACATCAAAGGCTATTATAGATCCCATTGAATGAGCAACCAACATTATATCATAGCCTTTATATTTATGTAAGATAGAATACAGCCTCTTTTGTATTAATCTTTTTGCCTTGAAATTAAAATCAGAACCTTCATTGTTTTTTTCAGAATAATAAACTTCAAGTTCAAAGAAGTATTTCTGAATGATAAAATCAGAAATAAATCGATGCTTTTGTGTTTTATCTTTTTTTAAAAAAACTGAATTAAAGAATTCCAAAATTCTTGCGTTCAAATTTTTCCTATGCAATGTATCTTTAAAATGTTTATTACCAGATGATTTAATATATGGTTCGTCAAGGTAATACGAACTACTAATATCTTTCATCCAATAATCTAAAGGCATTTCGTATAAAATATCTGCCCAGTAAACAAGTTCAAAAGTTGGGATTTGTGATTTATATTCAGAATTGATTAAACCTTCTTCCATTGCTTCAAGCCACCATTTTTCAAGTAAATATTTTGGTGGTTTGTTTCCTAAACCGTGGATGCCGATTATTATTTTTTTCATATTTTATTAAGTTGCTGTTTTAACCATGCAGCCCTGTCAGTTGTTATTGCATCAATACCATTGTTTAATAATTCTTTGGCTTTAAGTGGATCATTTACAGTCCAAGAATAAACAGCATAGTTGTGATTCTTAAAAAAAAAGATAAATCTTTTATTCAGTTTTTTGCCAGCCCAACAATTAATCCCATCAAGATTATTCTTTTTTAATTTTCTTAAAATTCTCCCTTTATTTCCTATTACTAACCACGATGGCCAATAATAATCCAAATCAAGAAGCCAAAGCATTTTATAATTTGGTAATTTTTCTTTAAGTTTTGATAAAGTGTTTAAATTGAATGCAATAAACTCAATTTTCTTTTCGGTGTTCTCATGTTTTTTTAGGAGTTCAACAATATGTGGAATTATTTTTTTGTCACACTTAATTTCAATAATTAGTTTGCCATTTTTGGGTATAGTATTGAAAACTTCTTCAAGACTAGGGATTCTTTCTCCAACATATTTTTTGGAATATTTGATTCCGATATCAATTGTTTTAATTTCTTTTAAGGTGGACTCCGAAATTTTTATTTTTCTATTGCCAGTGCGGTGAGTGTTTGCATCATGGATAACAGCAATATGATTATCAGATGTCAAATGGACATCAATTTCAACTGCTTCAGCTCCTTCATTCCATGCCTTATTTATAGCCTTTAGTGAATTTTCCGGAGTGTCAAAAGATTCACCTCTATGTGCAATGATCATCTAATATTATTCTATTTTATAATTCAAAAATATCCAATAAGATACTTTTATGACCGATATGAATAAAATAAATATTAACTAAATGATATAATTAATTTTTAAGTTGGCTGTTAGTATTTAAAAAATACAATTTTAGTTTTTTATTAGGTAAAACAAATACGACAGGTACAGTACAAGTAATATAGCTGCCTCCCATCTATCAAGTTTCTTTCTAATGCCTGTAAACATTGCTAGTAAAAGAAAAACTGTACCTGAAATCAAGACGACTAGGTCGAGATTAAAGTTGGGTTTAAAACTAATGGGATTAATAAAAGAACTAACTGAAAGAATGAGTAAAAGGTTAAATATATTTGAACCTATAACATTACCAATTGCAATATCACTATTTCGTTTTAATGCCGCCACAACTGAAGTTACAAGTTCGGGTAATGAAGTACCGGCTGCGACAATGGTTAATCCAATTATTTTTTCGCTAACACCTATAAGACTTGCAATTTTTACACTGTTATCAACTACTAATTGACCACCCAAAATTAAACCTGCTAGTCCAATAATTATAAATCCCCAAATTTTTAAATTGGAAGTAATTTCTGGTTTGCTAGTATCTAAGGTGTTGCTTTGTTCTTTTCTCATTTGCCAAAATACGTAATAGAGAAAAGCCGCAAATGTTAAAAGCAATAAAATCCCATCCAGCCTGCTGATAAGCAAATTATCTGAACCAATGAAGTAGTTGTTGGCAAATAGTATTACCAATACAGAAGCTAATAAGGATAGAGGTATTTCTTTCCATGCTGTTGATGATTGAACTTTAATTGGATAGATTAACCCGGCAATACCAAGTATAATAAATAGATTGAAATTGTTGCTACCAATCACGTTGCCTAAAACAATATCGGAATAACCTTGAGCTGATGCAATAGAATTGACAACAAGCTCCGGAGCAGAGGTACCAAAAGCAACTATTGTAAGCCCAATTACTAAATCAGAAACGTTATACTTTTTTGCTAACGAAGAAGCTCCGTCAACCAACCAATTCGCCCCAAATATTAAGGCTGCAAAACCAAGGAATACAAAAAGAATTGACATTATCATTTTTTAAAGATTTAAATAAGACAAAAATTGATAATAGTGAATTTGTTGTTTTAAATGATTAGAATAAATCAGAGTTTTCTATTGTAATTTAATTGCTTATAAAGTACAGTTAATTATAGAAATAGTCTGTATTAGAAATAATTAATAAACTAGGGTACAATTAAAATGAAGTTAGTATTTAAATTAAGATCGGCAAGTTTTCTAATTTTATTATTGTTTGCATAAGAATAATAATAGGATTGTTTTTTTAACATAAAAAATACATTTAGGATACTGGAATTCATGCTTGGTATAGATTGAGGATCACAATAAACATATCTTACCATATTTCTTTTTTTATCTTTCATTAATTCTTTTATTTTTTCTAATAATTCGGTAGAACTGTATTCTAATTCAAGTGGCATTTTCAATTTCTCAGATAATTTTGTAATGTTTGAAATAATGTTCTGAAAATTAGATTCGGATTCTATATGTTGTGGTAAAGCAACTTTAATTGAATGGCATAAATAAAAATCTTCTTTTAGGTTACAAGAGTATATGGTAAAAGGACTATCCAAAATTTGTTCAAAGATAGTTCCGAATATTCTTTTCGAAGTGTTAGATTTTGAACTCCATCCAATAATTATCTGTGTTGTGAAATGTTCTTTTGCTGTTCTGATAATACCGTTAGCTATATTCACATCAACTCTTGTTAGAATTGAGGCTCCCTCTGTAAAATTAGTTGCAGATATTTTTGTTAGTGCTTGTTTTAAGGTGGTAATATTATTTTGTGTATTACTATCATCTTTAATGACACTTAAAATATACAATGAATTGAAATCAGACTCTTGATGTAAAATGCCAGCGATTCGAACAAGTTTTGAAATGTTGTTGGAATTCGAAACCGGTAGTAATGTGTTGATAGGTTTGTTTACATGGCTAAAGTCTTGAATTGTTTTTGCTAGTTCCTTACCAAATTTTGAAGTGATGATTGAAGAAATAATGGTACTACAGAATATAACTAGTATGGTTGAATTAAATATTGTTTGATTAATAATTTGGTTATTTAATCCTAAAAGAATGATAGCAATTGTTGCAGCAGCGTGAGAGGTTGTTAATCCAAATAATACTTTACTTTGAGTTGGATTGAAGTTTAAAGTGTATTTTGTAATAATTGCAGCGATCCATTTGCTAATGATAGCCGTTGATGTTAAAATTAACGCAATTATCCAGGTTTGATTATCAGTAAAAATTAGTTTAACATTAATCATCAGACCTATCTGCACTAGAAAAAATGGTATGAAAATGGTATTACCGATGAATTCAAGTCTATTCATCAGTAATGAATTTTTTGGTATGCTTCTACTTAATGATAAACCTGCGATAAACGCCCCGATTATAGGTTCTATATTTATTAATTTGGCAATAACTGATGCACTTGAGACCAAAAAAAGAAGAAATACAAATTGAACTGAATTTTCTTGTTTTACATATTGGAAAAACCACTTTGCAATTCTAGGGATAAAAAAAAATGTTAAGAGGATAAAAACAATGAAATATAACGGATTGAGAAGTTGCTCAATAATATTGGATTGTAAACCGTCACTTGTAATAAATGAGATAAGTATAAGTACCAGTGTATCGGTAATTATTGTTCCTCCAACTGCTGTAATAATACTAATATCTTTATTTATTCCAAGTTTTCTTACAATTGGATATGAAATCAATGTATGTGTAGAAAACATTAATGAAACCAATAATGTTCCTTTTATGCTTAATTTTAAAAAAAAATGGGAAATTAAAAATCCAAGTATAAAAGGTATTAAAAAAGTAAATGATCCGAATATTATACTATTCTTTCTGTTTGAATTGAATTTTTTAGTGTCTAGATCAATGCCTGCTAAAAACATAATATAGAGCAACCCAATTGTCCCAAGAAGTTCAATACTTGAATCTTGAGGTATAAGTTTTAATACATGTGGACCCAATAAGATTCCTGCAATAATGTAGGAAGCAATATCTGGTATTTTTATAAATTTTAATATTTGAGGAAAAAGGAAAATAGCTCCAAATAGAACCATGAATGAAATCACAGGTTCCGACCAAGAGAAACCATTAGCTATGGCGATTGTCATGGGATTAGCTATAATTATTTCACTATGTTTATAAATTTAATAAAAGATTTATTGTATCACATCTTAATAGCTATTAAAGTATTAGTTGGTATAGCTCTGTATATGGATCTGATATCTTCAGTAGGTAATTCTATAATTATTGTTGGAATATATTCCTGTCTTCTAAAAGTTAAAAAATTCGATGCTGATTCTTTGAGATTCTCAAATCTTAAATGATTACGAAACTTTAATTTCACACGATTAAAAAAAGAAGGTTCATTCTCAAATTGTTCAATAATTATTCTGAAGTTATATTCAGTTTGAAGCATTATATAAGCCGGGTTTTGAATTAATGTATCAGGTTTCCATGCATTTAGAGATGCTTCTAATGTATCTTTAGGAGCTTCCCTTACAACTACAGGTTCTTTCACAATTGTAGTATATATTGATTGGACCATTAACGGCCTTGAAAATAGTTTTAGTTCTTCTTTAATTGAAAGTGAGTTCCAGAATTTATCTGTTTTCAGATTAGCAATTTTTGCCTGATGAATAAAAATTCCTTTAATACTTAAGTTAACAGTGCTATCAACTAGATTAATAGCCAAATGTATTGAGTCATTTTCAGACAGCTTTAATAATGACTCTTTATAGATTTTATCTTTTATCAGGCTTTCTAATTCATTATGGTAGTATATATTGTCGAATTTATCATTAAGAGAAGAGTCCTGATTCGTTATCTTTTGTATTTCATTTAATTTATGGTATGGAGCGACAGCGATACTTATGAGCCAAATTAAAAGTATAACTGCTGAAAAAAGGAAAATAAATTTCAATGTTTTTATTTTTATATTTTTCATTTTAGGATTTGTTATTTTTTTAATAATTAAGCTAGTATATATAAACCCTGGAACCTGTTGTTAATGATCTATAAACAAGTTCTAAGTTTTCGTCATTGAGCCTGATACATCCATGTGTTACTGGAAGACCCAGAAATCTTTGATAAAGAGTTCCATGAATGAGATATCCGTTTCCAAGGCTTAAGGCATAGTCTCCTAGAACACCAGATTCATATCGAGAGTGATGATTTAGAGAAGGAACAGGTAAACCTTCTTCAATAAAAGCCCAATCAGGTTTTTTCCATACCGGTGAAGTTGTTTTACCAAGTATTTTAAATTCTCCTTTTGGTGTTTTAAACATCCATTGTTGATCTTCTCCGTTTTTAAGAAGAATATAGCTTCCCGTTGAGCATTTATCTTCCTTTACTAATTCATTATTTTTATACAACCTGAAAATATTAGATGAACTATTGATTACCAGGTAATTTGATTTTGGTTTTTTATTTGCAAGTTTTTTATCAAGCATTAAAATTTCTTTAGTAAGCATCTGTTTTACTGAGGTTAATTGTATCTCTTCTACCTGAAGTGTTTTATTGTTATTGGTAATTGTCATCCATACTATTCCTCTTATTGAAAGTGGAATTAAAATTAGGAGTACTAAACTTAAAATATATAAATTGTATTGTTTTGTATGACGGCTTATTGTATAGAATATCAATCGATTATACTTGGATAATGTAATTGAGTTATGAATATTCTTTAATAATTTTAAGTTCAGAGGCTTATTTGTTTTCATTTTGAATAGATAGATAGTTTATTTAAAGCGTTAACAGAACCGACGATTACAACTCTTGTCCCAACTGGACATATATTAAATATTTTATCCATATCAGCGTCTTTTAAGGCTATGCAACCATCTGTCCAATCAATTCCTTTTCCTCCATTTCCATGAATCTCGATTAGGTTTCCAATCTTTGCATCACTTTTTATAGTACCATTTTGTTTATTGAGAAAGAATCGAACCTTATCTTCTGCATTAGGGTAATCTATGAGAAAGGCTTTATAGTATTTTGTTTCACCTTTTTGTTTTTTCTGCAATACTTTATATAATCCTTCAGGAGTGGTTTTGTCGCCTTGATGTTTTTTATCTCCAATCCAATTAAGTCCTAGTTCAATTGTGTAGCTGTTTATTTCGTTACCATTCTTATAAATAAGCAACTCTCTCGCAATTTTATCTATAACTATAGCATAACTGTTATTCCTTCTGGAGTGAGAGATGGTTTGTTCTGTTAATCTCTGCCACTGTGGATAATCATGAAAATAAATATTTAGCTTAATGGTGTAGTAATCAAGTATTTTGTCTAAAGCTAAATCAACAGAGTCAAGTTGTTGATTACATAATTGGTAATTATTGTTCTTGTATGTAAGGTCACTTTCAAAAGTTAGTAGCTTACATTTAACCAATTCTTCCCTATGATCTTGAAGTAGAGGAAAATTTCCAAACTTTTTCTCGAATTCATTAATTTTAAAATGTATTTGTGCTAATCTCTTTCTTAGATATTGTTCAAAATCAGCTTTTATGTTTTTTGAATTTTCGATAGCTATATTGGAGGTTTCGATTGATTTGAAGGATAACTCAAAAACTTTGTCATATTTTCTAAGTAAGAAAAACTTTGCATTTTGATACTTCCATTCAATCATAGCAGAATCATAATAGTTTTCCGATTTCTCAAATGCAATGGTGGCATACTCAGAACATTTTTCATATCGGGCTTGTGATAACAAAGTGCCTGCCCTCATAAGTTCTGATTCTGGTGTTTTTATGGAATAAATTTTAATCAAAACAAGTAGAAGCAAAATACCTGTCAGCATGAATAAAAGAAGAAAATGTTTAGTTCTCATTGACAATTTAGTGTAAATAAAACCCCGATTCCGTTATTGGAATCGGGGTTCTGCAGGTTTAATTTTCCCCGATTATGACTTTTTACCTTTATTGTATTTAGCAATTACTTCAGAAAGCTCGGTATTGATAGCTGATGCCTTCTCTTTGATTGCTTTTGTTTTATCTAATGTAGCAATGTAATCGCCAGAGGCTAATTGAGTTGTTGCGTCATTTAGTGATATTTCAATCGCATCAATCTCACCTTTAATTGCAATCAATGCAGTTGTTCCTTCTTTACCTTTAGGTGCTTCAAGTATCAAGTTTCTGTTTGATTCAATAAGACCTTTTACTTCTGTTATAGTTTTCTGTATTTCTACGTTCAATTCTTCTTTTCGAACTTCAGAAAGATTCTTTACTTCAACAGCGTAAAGTGCGACATTTGCTAATTGCTCTTTAACAGCTGTGTAGTTTTTGAATAGTTTTGTTTTTTCCGATTCTACATTAATCATTACGTGATCCATTGAGTCTTGTAATGCAATGAAATTTTCATGAACATACACTTCTGCTCCAGCAGCTTTTGCTTGCTCTATAGCTTCTTTGGTTGTGTCAATTTCGGCTTGAGGAACACTTGAACAACTTGATAAAATAATGCTTGATAAACCTACTAATGTAATACCAAAAAAGAATCTGTTTTTCATTTTTTTAATTGTTAATTGTTTTTATTTGTTTAATCTTAAAAGTGTCTTCTTATTGTTAGAAAACATACTGTTTTGTTTTTAATTCGATATTATGACGCGCAATTGAAATTAAGTAACAGGAAATTTTAAAATATTTTCTATCGTGTTAATATTGAGTGTTATATAAAGGTGTTTTTATCTTACCTTTATATAGCCTACAATGATTTGAGTAATATAAATCTTAGAATATGGATAAATTATCTAATTTAAAAGATGATGAAATAATCACTTTAATTATAGATGAAAATTCTTCTAAATATTTTGGAATATTGTATAAAAGGTATTATTCAAAAGTTTTAGATAAATGCTATTCATTTGTAAAAAACAAGCAATTAGCAGAAGAGATAACAGAAGATATTTTTTCTAAGGTTTATGAAAAATTAGCCTCCTTTAAGAATCGCTCTTCTTTTTCTTCCTGGCTTTATTCAATAACATACAATCATTGCATAGATTATCTTAGAGAAAAAAAGAAGTTGCACTATCCCAGTTGGGATAAAGAGAATGAAATTCCTGAAATAATTGATGATACCGATGAAATTATTGAAGATATTAATTATGAAAATCTGCTTGTAGTGTTGAAGCTTATTCATCCTGAAGAAGAAGCTTTGTTATTAATGAAATATAAGGATGATTTATCAATGAAACAGATAGCGACTGCATTAAGAATAAGTGAAGATGCAGCTAAAATGAGATTAAAAAGGGCCAGAGCCAGAGTTCTGTTTTTATACACCCAAAAATTTCTTTTATAATGATGTTGTTACTTTATTAATTAATCTCGTCAAAATGATTGAGCAATTTTAAATTATGGAAAACTTTTTAAAAAAAATTGTACAAGGTAGCAGTTTTACACCTCCCGGTTTGTGTGAACAAGCACTTAAAGAAAATTTTACAGAAGCAATAAATGTTGAATGGATTAATAAAGAAGAGTATTATGAAGCTATTTTTTATAAAAATAACATTGAACATATTGCCTTAATTGATAGGAATGGAAACCTATTAGAATATAGACAAAATATACCTAAGGATTTTCTTCCAGAACAAATTAAAACAATTGCTCAATCTAAAGGAGAAATCATGAATTCGGTATTGAAAAACAAAGGGAATAATATTGAATATGAAATTATTCTTAAAGACCAATCGCTAAAAAGGTATCTAGTGTTATTTTCTGAAATAGGAGTAATAAAAGATGAAAAGAAACTTTAACCAGTTATTTTAAAGCAAATAACGAGTCCCAAATAAGTCAATTTATCTTCAATAAAAATTTTATGAACTTGTCTCTTGTAGTTTCTATTATTGGGTTTATGCTGGCTGCATATTCCGTAATAGCCAATGATGTTATTCAAACATTAGGAACGTTTTTATCTTCAAATTCGAAGAGAAATTGGTTCTACTTATGGTTGTATGCAGCTCTTATTTTAAGTATTACCTTAATAATTGGCTGGCAACTAAATGATGGTGATGTTACTTATGGTAGATTATCAAAAATACCTTTACCTGAAGAAATAACATGGTGGTATATTTTGCCTCCTCTAATTTTGATGTTAATTACTCAATTTGGATTACCTGTAAGTACAACTTTTATGATTCTTAGTGTCTTTTCTTCAAGTCAGGTAATTGAAAAAATGGTAATTAAGTCTGTTACAGGTTATGCCGTTGCTTTCGCTTTTGCATTTGGTATTTATTTATTGATTGCAAAGAAGTTTGAGTCAAAGTCGGAATTGGATAAAGATCATGTTAAAAAGCAAGAAAAATATTGGATGATCGCTCAATGGTTTTCAACTGGTTTTTTATGGTCGCAATGGTTAATACAGGATTTTGCAAATATTTATGTGTA
Source organism: Carboxylicivirga caseinilyticus (assembly GCF_050589785.1). Lineage (NCBI taxonomy): Bacteria > Pseudomonadati > Bacteroidota > Bacteroidia > Marinilabiliales > Marinilabiliaceae > Carboxylicivirga > Carboxylicivirga caseinilyticus. Next base: position 74,735 of record NZ_JBNGOX010000016.1, read on the forward strand.
TTTACCACGTTCACTTGACTTATCATCTTTGTTACTTTCGTTGTCCTTTATTTTAATTTTACTTGCCTATGTATTTAGAAAACGTGGAGGAAAAATACAGGATGTAGTGAAGCAAAAAACAAATTCTGCTAATATAAGGTCAGCAACCCTCATTGATTTAACATATGGTGTAGTTCTGTATGTATTTACGGTTTTAAATCCCATCCCGATGAGTACCACCTGGACATTTGTTGGAATTTTAGCCGGGAGAGAATATGCAATCACTTATTTACTAAATAAAGGTGCCATAAATGAAACTTATAAAAAACTTTTTAAGGATTTATACAAAGTTAACATAGGTCTTGTTGTGAGTATTATTATTGCAGTAATCCTTCAAAGTTTGAAATAGATTTAAGTTGTTAAGCAATATTTTAAAGAAGAAATGCGGAGTAGGAAGTTCATAGTAATAGCAGTTTTTATTTATTTACTAACATGTATTGGAATAAATACTGAAAGTTCAGCATATGAGAGAGAGGAAGGTGAGATATTGCCGTATAATTTACCTTTACCAATTCAACCTTTTGGATTACCAATTGTAATAAGTGACTCTCTTTTTAAACCTTTAAGGAATCAAATTGATGAGGAATTTCAGGAACAGTTACAAGATATTGTTTCCGCTAATAAAAAATGGAACAGATTAATAAGTGCACAACAATTATCTATTGGAGTGGTGGATTTAAGCTCACCTCTTAATCCAAGATTCGCACGGATTAATGGTAATCATATGATGTATGCTGCCAGCTTACCAAAAATTGCAGTTCTGTTAGCTATGGAAGATGCATTAGAGAATGGAGAAATTGAAGAAAATGATTCAATAAGAAGAGATATGAGACTTATGATGAGTAAGTCGAATAATCAATCAACCACTCGCCTAATTGATTTAATTGGTTTTAATAAAATAGCTAATGTATTACAGGATCCGAAATATAATTTGTATGATGAAGAAAGAGGAGGTGGTATTTGGGTAGGTAAAAGATATGCCAAAACAGGTCAGCGAATACCAGATCCTTTAGAGGGGATCAGCCATGGTGCTACGGCGACTCAGGTTTGTAGATTTTATTATATGTTGGCCTATGGTAAGTTGGTAAATTTTGAAAGATCTAAAGAAATGTTGTGGTATATGTCAGATCCAGAATTACATCATAAATTTGTCAATACTTTAGATCGAATAGCACCCAAAGCCAAATTATTTCGTAAGTCAGGTTCCTGGAAGGAGTATCATTCTGATTCAGTACTTGTTTGGGGGCCTCAATGGCGAAGGTATATTGTAGTTGCATTAGTACATGATGCAGAAGGTGAAAATATTTTAAGAGAGTTAATTGCAGAGATTGATAATATGATGATGCCCAAATAAATAATTTTTGAGCACAACCAATTTAGGAAATTAATGGAGTTAAGAACAGAAGGAAGAAAGTACCTTGATTATTTTGTAAATGCTTTTTTTGATATTAAGCCTGGAGAGGTAAAGAAGGTTTTCATGATGCAGTTGAATATCTTTATTACTGTTACTACTTTGTTAATGATTAAACCTGTTGCTAATGCACTTTTTCTTGCAAATGTGGGTGTGGAAAAATTGCCATACAGCTTTGTATTGGTTGCTATTGCTGCACTTCTTTTATCTAAATTGTATTCATCAACCATTGTTCGAAAATCATTTATCAAAGTTATTAACCGTACATTTATTGTTTCGGCACTTATTTTAATTCTCATTTCTGTTTTTTTATCTTTCGATTTTCTTGAAACATGGATTCTTTATCTTTTTTATATTGGAGTTGCTATTTTTGGTTTAATTACAACCTCGCAATTTTGGATTTTATCTAATCTTGTTTTTAATGCTCGTCAGGCAAAAAGATTATTTGGTATTGTAGGTGCCGGTGCAATTGCTGGTGGAATTTTTGGTGGGTATTTAACAACCATCTTAACACCCATCATTTCTGCTGAAAATATGTTGTATCTATCAGCTATAATCTTACTGTTTAATGTAAGGTTGAATAGTAAAATATGGCATTTATTTATTGAAAAGTTAAATGTTTATCAACAACATAAAAGAATTGAGCTTGAAGGAAAGCATCCTTTGCAGATCATTCGCCAATCAAAACATTTAACTTATCTAGCAATAATAGTGGGATTAGGGGTTGTAGTTTCAAAGTTGGTTGATTATCAGTTTAGTGCATTAGCGTCTGATTATTACACTGAACCAGATCAATTGGCTGCATTTTTTGGGTTTTGGTTTTCTAATTTTAACTTAATATCGCTTGTTATTCAGTTGTTTATAACAAGGCGTGTAGTTGGAACTTTTGGAGTTGGCACATCACTGTTTATATTGCCTTCATTTCTTCTTTTTTCAATCTCGCTCTTTTTTATATTTCCGGTTTTAGCTGTCGCTGTTTTATTAAAAATGTTTGATGTATCAATAAAACAGAGTATCAACAAAGCCGCAACAGAGTTATTGGCGTTACCCATACCATCTGGTATTAAGACTCAAACTAAAAGCTTCATTGATATTTTTGTGGATACAGCAGCAACAGGTATCAGTGGTTTATTATTAATTTTTGTTATTCAAGGACTTGATTTATCATTGATTGCGGTTAGCTTGTTGATTTGTGTCATAGTTGTGATATGGATTTATGTTGCTAAAAAAGTCCGGTTTGAGTATTTACTTGCATTTAAACAAAAACTAATTAAAACGAATAAGAAAATAACAAAATTAGATATTGATTTTAGCAAAAAGTCGGTCGTTGCGGGTTTGCAAAAGGTATTAGAGCATGGCGATGAGCAGCAGAAGCTTTTTGTTTTAAGGAAAGTTGATGAACTAAAAGATATTCGTTTTTCAAAACAAGTTATTGATTTATTGGATAGTGATAATGATGAAGTACGGATTGCAGCCATGCGTTGTCTTTATTTTATGCCAATGATTTTTAATGAGTCAACTTTATTTAGGTTTTTAAAGGACGATAATATTGACATCAGGCTCCTGACTTTTGATATTCTGTTAAGATACTCTACTGAAGGAAGAGTTGAATTTATTCAACGCTATTTACAAAATGAGGATCCGTTAATTAGTAATACTGCATTAGTTGCTTTGGCTACAGAGTCGCGAGATAATGCAGAAATGAAAAGACTTTTTCAAATAAATAATCTTATTCAGGATAAAATTGATTATTTGAAGTTAATTAAGGATAATAAAGAGTGTGAATTGTATAAAATAATGATATTAAGGTCTATAGGGGCTGGAAACCTTTCTCAATATTATACTTTTATTATTTCGTGCTTACATGATGAGAAAGATATTGTAATTGTTAAGGAAGCCATAAAGTCAGCCGGGAATACAATCAATGATTACTTTATTCCAATCTTATTATCATTTCTGCAAAACTCGGCCTATTCACATGTCTCAGCACTTGCTTTAGCAAATTATGGTCCGGCAATATTATCCGATCTTCAGAAAGTATGTGAAAACTCAACTGTAAGTCTTAAAGAGAAAGAACTGATACTAATCGTTGTGGAGAATATTAATTCAGTTAGTTCAGTCCGGTTTTTAATGAATCTTTTAATTGATCCATATCTTCACAAAGTATCGCTTAACTCACTTAATAAGCTCAGATTAAATTATCCTCATTTGATGGTTAATCAGAAAACGGTTGTTAATCTCGTTTCAGATCAAACCCAGCTTTTACAGGAAATCTTAACTGTTTTATATTTGCAACAGAAGGAATCAAATACCAAACAAACAGAGCAAAATAAGATAGATGAATTAAGAATCAGGTTAATAGGATTATTGGAGAATATGTTGGATGATACTTTAGAGCACATATTTAAATTATTAGGTTTACATTATCCACCCAACGATATCTACACTATATATAACGGAATACAAAGTAAGAATAAAGAACAGAGGTATCTGGCCATTGAGTATCTTGAAGGTACATTAAATAATAATCTCAAAAGAGTACTGTTGCCACTACTTGAAATGGCAGTATTAGAAAATTATACTGATCAAATAGTTAAATCGTTGAGTCTTAATAAACTTACTGAATATGAATGTTATGATATGATTTTAAGCCGTTTTGATGGCGAAATAATTCAAATACTTAGACAAATAATCAGCTTAAGTGAGGATGATTCATACCAATCACTTTTAACGAAATATAATTTAAAGTAAAAGATTACAATTTTTTTCTCATTATTCGATCTATATATGTAGCAAGTGTTTGGTGATCAATATTTGAGTTTTTCTTTAATACATTAGACATTAGTACTACCAAATAGGTAGTGCCATCCGGATGTTCAACTATACAAACAGAATTCATATAATTATCAACATTACCTTTGTATTTTGCACATTCATACCCCTCTTCTGGTTTGCATTTATATAAACTGCCTGATTTGAAATAAACTGCAGCATTGGTGAGTGCTGGTGAAGACGCATATCTAATCCTTCTGTCAGTCATATATAGTAACTTTTTAATTTCAAGGCTGGAGAATTCATCAATTACGATTCCTCTTTCCAGCGAGATTAGGTACTTCATTAAAGCATATGGTGTCGCAGTACTACCTCCTTGTCCAAAAATATATGAGCTTGCTCCTTTTGTAAAAAAAGTACCCAGGCGCCATTCGTTCTTATCAATTCCAATCTCTCGCAATGGATTATTGACAACACCATTAGCGAGGTCACTTAAACTTTGTTTTGGTGTGCTGGTAAAATATAGTTCAGCCTGTTCTTGAGTCAAGGTCGCATAATCAGACCCAAATACATGAAGTAATATTGTTTCTCTCCATATAACACTTGCTGCTCCATTATTGCTAACTGATAACATATGGTCGAGCCATTCATACAATGTGAAAACATCGTCAGCTTTTACTGTTCTTTTCAGAAAAGTTTGGTTTTCAATATTAAAAAAAGGAACTGTATGCTCGTCATAAAGTGCCCATTTGCCCGCTATTACTTTTTTTGATTTTAGAAGTTTTATTCTGTTTTCAACTGAGTTAGGATATAAGCGAGCTAATTCATTAAAGAAACCTGTTGCAACAGCAATTTTTCCAACACTTCCCGGTTGATATTGTCTGTGTTCTTTAAGGCAGGCATATCTAATCGGTTTGTTTTTTGTGATATCTAAAACAGCTATTGAATAACTTTCATCCAGCAATGGAAATAAAGAAGATATGGCTTTTTGAAGTGGAGGGTTTGTATTAGGAATACTATTTAAGCTATCACCTTTTATACCCAATAAATTTAATTGAATACTTGCTGACGTTTTTAGAGCACCACTAATGGGTTTAGCCTCTTTTATAGTCCCATCAATTATTAGCTGTAATCTTTTTAATCTTCTGATTCCGGTACTATCATAACCGTCAATGGGATAGGGGTTGGTCGAAGCTGTTGTTAATAAAAAACAAACAAAAAATATAAAGATATGTCTTAAGGATTTCATCACATTAAGTTAATTTATTTGAATATACTCATTTGATAATTTCGTTCAGTGGTAATTTCAAGTTGTTATTGGACACTGAGGATTTAATAAGGTATTCAGTAGCATTAGCTTTTTTATTCTCAACAAATGGGCGGACTTGAAATAACCATATTTTGTCATCTTTAATTCCTAATTCGATATCATAAGCCATATCTTTTTCAGTTTTTCCTGCATTGTTAAGTTCCTTAGTAACTGTATTTGCAATATTCATAACCATCGAAATTTTTTTTGCATTTAAAACAGGTTCGTTAAAGGCCGTAAATATTTTCTGTATACCCCCATTCTCTGGCAAAAAAGTCATTTCAGGTTCTCGGGCAACAGATACCAGTTGCGCATTCTGATCATTTACGATCCATGTTTCTGAAATTTGCCCTTCTACAGCACCGCCAACTCCTTTACTGAACGCGATCGTATTTGAATCCGAATTGCCGTTAAGAATATTTTTTGTAATGACAACGCCCGAACAATCAGCATTAACACTTGGTATGATAAGTATTGAAGGAAATACATTTTCAGGGTTCAAAAGGAATTTCTGTCTCCATTTATAGCTTCTTTCGGTATAAGGAGATGCCCAAACTTGCAAAATACCTTCCATTATGGATTTTGAATCAAGAATATTGAAAAGAGTCAGATTTAATCCAGCGCCGGTAAATTCCTTTAAGTCTTCCATATTTGTATCACTTCTAAGAAAAACAGGTACTTGTCCCAGCTCTTTATTGAATGTATTTTGAAACATGTTTTTTAAATCAGTCTCAAAAGTTGGAATAAAAGTCATGTTTTTAATTAAATCTCTAAATTGATCAAGTTCTCTTAAAACATAATTTTCTATTTCAGATTCTGATACTTCATTATTTTTCAATTCTGCTGCATGTTGAAAAATATTATTTAAATATTGCCAATACGATATATTTCTCTTCGGAATTATCTGATCCATGTGCATCTTAAATATTCCAAAGGGAATAACAATTCCTTCTACAACATTTTCGGGAAAAATGTGCTTGAGCTGTGCCAGATTAGCAGCTTTGGGACCACAATATACACCAGAGTGAGTAGCATTCAGATTTTTCAAATTCAAAACAGAAGTTTCAGATAAATTCATTTTATCAACAGGTACCAATAATTTATCCTCTTTGCCCCTTGTATTGGCTTTTTTAAATAAATTGTTTTCTTCTTCTGTCATTTCAATGGCAGGTTTCATAATAATCGATCCATCTTTTTTCACCGCATAAAAAATATCACTGCCGTTAAATTGTTTTAAATCATTCATTAACTGCGGCGCCAGAATTGCATTTGGAATTCCCAGATTTCGTGCCAGTAATTGAACATGAGATACCATATTCCCTTCTGTTACGGTCATAATACCGGCTACAGGTTTGAGATCAGCTGGCGGGCGGTTAAAAATGTAAATATCCTTACTGTTTACTTCTTTTAAATCATTATTGTTATCTATAATAACAAGTTTTCCTTTTGCATAACCGGTATTTAGACCACGGGCGTTAGACTCAGTATTTAAGTTGAAAATTGAATTGGTCTTGTTTTGTTTTACAGAAAGTATTTGGTTGATTGGTTCTAATTGCTGTCCCAAAATTAATAAACAACTATTTCTTACCTTTTCATCAATAAATCCATGAGTTAGAGGTTCAAAATCAATAAATTTATTAACAATGTCATCATAGTTGGCCAGAAATTGGTTACTGCTCCATTCAATGGAGGCTAATGCGTTTTTATAAAATTGTGAAACCTCATTGATTGAAATAGAATCATTTAATGTAATGTTATCGTTTTCAGCTAAATATGCCCATTCCCATTCTTCCAGATAACCGCAGCCATATATAGTATTCATTAATATTCTAACGTTCTGGATAGCATCATTTAATGTCTTTGCATTCAATTGAGAGGATTCTACCCTAATTATTTCTTCAAGTTTTATTGATATATCAATGAGGATTAGTTTATCATTTGCAGCATTTGAATTTTGAATTTCTTTACGAGTCCAGACAAGTATTTCAGAAATTAATTTAATTTTCTCGTTTATTGACAAGTTATTGATATTGGCTAAATCAAAGGTCTTTCCTTTTTCATTAAGTTTTTGTGATTTTAACTTTGATAAATAGATTTTTATTGATTCAAATTGGTCCTGCTTGTACAGTATATTTAGGTTTTTTATAAGTAAATCCAGTTTTTGGGTCATTGATTGATTTAACTTGTTTTTTCTTGAAGAGATAAAGTTTTTAACGAGATTTAAATCATTATTATCAGGTTGACCATGAATTTTTACCCTTATGTTTAGAAATTCAGGAATAGAATCTGATATTTCTTTTGAAAGTAATCGTATGTTTTGCGACAAATTATCATCAGTTCTATGTGGAATATCTTTTGCTGCTTGTCGAATCAGAAAAAATTGTTGGTTGATTATGGATTGATCCGCAAGAATATTTTGAAAGAACAAAATTCCCCAGGTATCTTCATCCTCTGCTTGATAAGCTCCTCTGTAAAACTGAGCTTTTCGGTTAATCCACCCATTATCAATACTTCTCAAATATTTTTCAATCTGATATTGCTTTAACCTTGAGTTGTTGTGATCTGCATCCCAGAAATCTATAAATGACGTTGTAGATAGGATTTGGCCCAAAAATAAATGTTCTGAATTTTGTAGCTCTATAATATAATCTTTATATCTGGCTCTTTGCACACCTCCTTTGTCGGGACATCTTTCTTGAGGAGGAACAACGGAACCATCCGGGCAGAACCATCTGATATCTTTATATGGTCCTCGTGGATCACTCTTGAATTCTTGAATCTTAATCTTAATATCATCATGTTTTTGAGAAATTAAGACAGAGTAGGCAGGGAAGAGAAGTATAATAATTACTATAATTCTGTTGATTCTATTTTGCATACAATGTTGAGAATATTAGGTTGTTAAGTTTTGAATTAATACATTTTTGAACTGTGTTTATTGAGTGGCTATATTATGTCTTTTTTTATTATTATAATACAATTAGCATACTTTTTTGATTTACATTTGACTAGTGTAAAATGATAATAAAAATAAGGATTGATCTTCAATTGTAATATGTATTTAAATACAAATAGTTGACTTTGGGACGATTGTAAACAGATTTTTTAGATAGTTCTCCTTGATTGAAAATCACATTAAAAATTTAGTTTCAATTTTAACTAAGGACTTTGTTAAGAGTATTTAAAGAAAAATCAAATGAAATATAAATCAGTATCTGATAGAATTAGAAATGAGTTTTAGATTAATTTTTTAAAAAAGTATTGTAAAGATGGTATTGCATACAATTGAAAATGATCCGGAATACATTAATCTTCAGGCAGAAATGGTAAAAATGCAACAGTGGATTAAAGATTCAAACAAAAGACTGCTTGTTATTTTTGAAGGAAGAGATGCTGCCGGTAAGGGGGGTGCCATAATGCGATTTATACGATTTTTAAATCCCAGGTATTACAGAGTTGTAGCCTTGGCTAAACCAACAGAATCAGAAGCTGGACAATGGTACTTTCAAAGATATATTGACAAACTTCCAAATGCAGGTGAGATTGTATTCTTTGATCGCAGTTGGTATAATAGAGCAGTGGTTGAGCCTGTAATGAATTTTTGCACGGAAGACCAATATAACTTGTTTTTACAGCAGGTAACACAACTCGAGCGCATGTTAGTGGAAGATGGAATTATCATTATTAAGTTTTGGTTTAGTATCGATATTAATGAACAAAAAAAGCGGTTGGAAGAAAGGAAGAGTAATCCTCTGATACAATGGAAATTAAGTACTGTTGATATGCAAGCTCAATTAAAATGGGATGATTTCACCAGATATAAGGAATTGATGTTTGCAAAAACAGGAACAAAAACTTGCCCTTGGATTGTTGTTAAAGGAAATAATAAAGATAATGCCAGAAAAGAGGCCATGAGATATGTGCTGGAAAACATAGATTATAGCCCCAAAGGTCTGACTGGTGTTAGGCTAAAAGCCAATACTGATATTGTGAGTGTTTTGGGGATATAAAGCCTTGGTTGTGCTAATTATATATGTATGAGAAAAGATTTTAGAATAAATAATGAGATTGTAAAAGCTGGAGAAAGTAAAGTGGTTCATTTCTCTTTGCCAGCTTTGCACTCAGAAACGATGGTGACAATGCCCGTACACGTAGTTCATGGAAAAAAAGATGGTCCTGTATTGTTGGTTAGTGCAGCTATTCATGGAGATGAAATTAATGGAGTGGAAATCATCAGACGACTTTTATCCTTGGATGCTATGAAGCGTATGAAAGGAACATTGCTGGCAGTTCCTATTGTTAATATTTATGGATTTAATTCTCATTCAAGATATTTACCTGACAGACGTGACTTGAATCGGTCTTTTCCTGGGGCGGGTTCTGGCTCTCTAGCAGGTAGACTAGCGCATATTTTTTTGACAGAAGTTGTTGCTCTTGCTGATATGTGTATTGACATTCATACGGCATCGATACATCGCGATAACCTGCCTCAAATACGAGCAGACTTAAATAATGAAAAGTTGAATACTATGTCAAATAAGTTTGGTTCTCCGATTATCTTACATTCTGCTCCTCCATCTGGTTCGTTAAGAGCTGCAGCTAATCAGGTTAATGTTCCTGTTATGGTTTATGAATCAGGTGAAGCGCTTAGGTTTGATGAATTATCGATAAGAGTTGGTGTAAGAGGTGTTTTAAATGTAATGAATGAACTTGAAATGCATTCAAAATCAATACATAGAAAACAAAAGCCTCCAGTTATTTTACGTTCGAGTACATGGGTAAGAGCTACTACTAGTGGTATTTTAAGGGCAGTTGTAACTTTAGGTGACTTGGTGAAAAAAGGAGATGTCATCGGGTATATTTCCAATCCTGCAAGTAAATCGGACACCATTGTGGAAGCAACAACTAATGGTATTATTATCGGTAGAACTAATATTCCATTAATCTACGAAGGTGAGGCATTATTTCATATTGGCAAATCTCAACAAACCAAATTAATAGAAGAACATTTGGATACTCTTAATAATGATACATTATTAAATCCTCCTGAATTAGTAGAAGAACCTGTAATTGTATAGCAATTGAAATAAAATTTAGGGTTACCTGGTTAGAAAATTGAAACACTAAGCTTTACGTTTTAAGATTTCTGATTTAATCATTGGTCTTGTACATTTAGCCTTGCAGTATCAGTATGATACCTGATTATAAGCTGTATGCATTCTAAAATATTTTTAATCATGTGAATCTTGTATTGGGTAATTTCAATTTATTTATCATTTTTGGAATAGCTGTGCTTGTTCGTTGTTTTCCCTTTCAACTAAATACAATTCGTAAAGAAATTCCAGTTGATTAGATCTCCTTTTCTGATTATTCAGATTTCATGCAATCAGATGTAATTTTATTTTTTTGCTCAAGCATCAGAATAAAACTATAATTCATAGCAAGTTCTTTCATCCGTTCAAATCTTCCGGAAGCACCAAAATGACCAGTTTCCATATTGGTTGATAATAGTAAAAGGTTATTATCTGTTTTATAATGTCTTAATTTGGCGACCCATTTGGCAGGTTCCCAGTATTGTACTTGAGAGTCGTGGAAACCAGTTGTAACCAATAAATTAGGATAAGGTTTAGCTTTCACCTGATCATAAGGAGAATATGAAAGCATGTATTTATAGTATTCCAGAATTTTTGGGTTACCCCATTCATGAAATTCATTTGTGGTGAGTGGAATAGTTTCATCTAACATTGTTGTTACCACATCAACAAACGGAACTTCAGCAATTATACCGTTAAAAAGACAGTCGGCCATATTGGCTGTCACACCCATTAATAATCCTCCTGCACTTTCTCCAGTAGCATACAGATGATCGGGGGATGTATATCTTTCTGTAATCAAAAAACGGGCGCAATCCTGAAAATCGTAAAATGTATTTTTTTTATTTAATAGTTTTCCGTTTTCATACCAGATCCTCCCTTTGGTTTGTCCTCCCCGTACATGGGCTACAGCATATATAAAACCTCGGTTTAGTAAACTTAATATATTAGCATTAAAGGAGGCTTCCACGGACTCGCCATAAGCTCCGTAGGAATACATCAAGCAGGGATTATTTTCACTTTTACTTAATCCTTTTTTGTAAACCAAACTAATTGGTATTAATTCACCATCTCGGGCTTTGGCATAAAGTCTGCGAGTAATAAAGTCATTTGAATTATGTCCTGGAATCCGGGTCGATTTACGAAAGGTTTGCTCGCGACTTTCCATATCATAATCAATGATTGTATCAGGTGTTGTCATTGAAGAGTATTTAAATCGCAATGTATGAGTAAAATAATCCGGATTGGTTTCGATTCTTATTTTGTATGCTTCTTCATTAAATTTAATATAATGTTTTTTTCCTGTTCGCTGATTAATGATTCGAATTTGGGGTAGAGCATCACATCGTTCTTCTAGTACCAAAAAATCTTCGAAAATCTCAACACATTGAATAAAGACCTCCGGATCATGAGGTATAATTTCTTTCCAGTTTTCGATAGTATGATTATGTATGTCGGTTGACATTAACCTGAAATTTTCTGCATTCAGATTGGTTCTGATATAGAACCTATCATGATAATGGTCAATGTAATATTTGTGGTTTTTAAGTAATGGAGTTAATGGTGTAAATGTTTCATCGGGAGTATTGGCATTGATAAAATAGAAATTACTTGATAGTGTACTTTGTTCGTGAATAAAAATATATTCGCCCGATTTAGATTTACTGACACCTATGTAGAAAGAGGAATCTTTCTCATGCAATACCAGATTTTCATCCTTTTTTACCGTACCCAATTTGTGTCGCCATATCTTATTGGAAAGCAGAGAAACACTGTTTTTAGTGGTGTAAAAGAAAGTTTTATTGTCATTAGCCCAAACACCAATGCCAGTGGAGTTTTTTATTTTATCAGGTAATATTTCTCCGGTTACTAGATTGATAAAACGAATGGTATATATTCGTCGTCCAATTGTGTCTTCACCAAAGGCTAAAATTCTATTGTCAGAGGTTACAGTAAGTCCTACCACGTTGTAAAAAGAAACATCTTTGGCTCTAATATTGGCGTCAAGTAGAATTTGTTCTTCTGCCTCCATTGTCTTATGCTTTCTGCAATAAATAGGATATTCAGAACCTTCGTTGTATCTCGTGTAATACCAATATTCATTTTCAAAAACAGGAATGGATTCAACATCCACTTGAATACGTTCTGATAATTCGATATAGAGGTCGTCACGCAATTGCTCGGTAGGTTTTAATATTTGCTCACAATATGAATTTTCGCCATTTAAGTAATTAAGAACATCAGTTGTTTGTGCGTCAGGTTCATTATTGTGTTTTTGGTCATCAGTAAGCCTCATCCAATAATATGGATCATTACGATTATGGCCGTGTTCCAATAATGTTCTATCATAACGATTTGCAATAGGAGGTAAAACAGTATTACCATTTCTAAATTTGTCTGTCATAAACCGTATACAAAAATAAACACAAATGCTAGCTTCTAATCTGCAATAAATAAAACGGGAATTGACAGTTGCGAATGTATGAAATTTCAAAACACCAGAATGATTTTTAAAACTAAAATTGTATGGTTGATCAATGTTTTAAAGATTAGAAAAAGGTAAAGATTTAGTTGGATAATAACATCTATATTTTTTCATTCTTTTTTTATTATATGAATTGTTTTAATGTAAATTTACAAGTTGTATTCGTGAGTTACTATATTCATTATAAATTGATAAGCCATGTCAAAGTTTCATGAAACACTTAAAAATGTGAAGAAAGAGCCTAAGAAAAGTGCAAAGGAGAAGAGGGCTGATAAAAGAGAAAAAAAGGCCAATAAAGATACTTCTTATGGTATTAGGCATTTATTCAATGAAAAGGAAAAATAGTGTGTTATTAAATGTCTAGAATAAGCACTAATTTTTATTATCCATTATTGACCCTTGTAATTTGCTATTCAATAAGATGAATTTAATTACAGACGGTAGAACATTCATTTAGTAATCTCCATATTATTGTATTTTCTGTGGGTGTTGAAAGTAATTATAGCAAATTTGATTATCTAATAAAGGCTCCCAAGTCTAATAACTAGGAGCCAGTTGTTTGTTAGTATAAATCCATAATCTTATCCATATTCTTTTTAATCAAACTCTCGGTTGTTCTTGCATAACTTTGAGTCATTTTTGCATTGGAATGGACTAAAATTTTTGGTACAACCTCTAGGCATATTATTCACAAGTGAGGGATTTCCCCCCCCCTCGCTCGAATGCATATGTTTCAAAGGTGTTTGATTATTGGTATAGAAAGGATTTGTTTAATTACCATTGTTAATTAAAGAATTAAGTGTAAAGTTGATAATTGCTTCAAAATACACAGGTTTAAATTACATTTAATAATTATCGAAAATCTTATTTTTAGACACGCTTTTTATCCATGCTTCAGCAAAAATGTTTTCGGTCATGGTTCTGACAAAAGTGTTCGGCATAAACCCGCCAAAATCAATCAAAAAAATTTTCTTACCCAACACACAACCCCGACAGCAAAAAGCTTGTTATTATCTCGTTCCTCATAATACAAGCCCTTTGCTTTGACCGCTCAAAATATATTTGAATTGATTTCTCCTGCCAACGCAAGGGCTTTTTATTCCGCTTCCTTTTGCCAAACCATACCCTTAATTGATGGGTGGCTTACGCATGTAAAAAAGCAATGATGTATGTATTTAAAGATAGAAACCGGAATAAAAAGAAAAAGAGTTTAGCTAACTAATTCTGAAAAGTTACCTGCTTAAAAACAAATGCAAGATGTGTTTTTCAGTACCTGAAAACGAAAATCTTGCTCTCCGAGAGTCTATAAAAAAACTCTTAAGTTATAATCAAAGCGAGGAGCTAATTATTCAAAATATCTAGTAAGTTACAAAAGTGCTTTCAACTTTTTCATATCCTTACTGATTTTAGAATCAATGATTTTTCCATAAATCTGAGTTGTCTTAAGCGAATCATGCCCAAGCATTTTGGAGACTGTCTCAATAGGTACACCATTAGCTAATGTAACAGAAGTTGCAAAAGTATGTCTGGCAACATGCATAGATAAGTTCTTATTGATTTTACAGATATCTGCGATCTCTTTTAAATAGGCGTTCATTTTTTGATTGGAATTAACAGGTAAAAGTCTGCCTTTATTATTACTGACCGGATAATCCTTATACTTCTCAATGATACACTTAGCTTTGGGTAATAAGGGTATACGACAACGATTATCTGTTTTCTTGCGATCAACTACAATCCATTCTTCATTATCATCACCTCGCATAATGTGCTTTAGTGTGAGATTGGCTATATCTGAATAAGATAATCCGGTATAGCATGCAAAAATAAAAATGTCCCTTACTACATTTATTCTGGCGAACTCAAATTGTTTTCCTTCAATGGTATTGACTTCTTCCATGGTTAGAAAATCCCGCTTTCCTTGATAACTCTTAATTCTAAAGTTGGTATACGGATTTTTGTCCAATAATTTTAGGGCTATAGCATCATTAAGCACTTTCTTAAGCTGTTTGTGATATTTCCCAACGGTATGTCCCGAAACCTGATGTTTCACTTTCAGCCAGGTATCAAAAGAATTAAGGAAGTTATAATCAATCTTGTTAAGCGAAATATCTTGTTTATTGTATGAATCATTTAAAAATAACTTCAGACGTTTGAGTGTGGTTTTATAGTGTTTGTAGGTTCCGTATGAATAGCCAAACCCAACTTTCTTTTCGATAGAGTCAATTACTATTTGAAAGGTATTAACCAAATAAAATTTGGGTGTTCCGCTAAAATGTTCTTTTATGGATTGAATATCGTATTCATCGCCCAGCGCTTCCAACTGATAATAGATTTCGATTAGTTTATTAACAACTTTAGAAAGTCGGTTATTTAACAATTTTGCATTAGGATATTTGTTAATGATTTTCTGTTCTGTTTTATTCCAGCTTTCATCAGAAACAAAGACTCCTGTTGACAATTCGATACGCCTGCCATCCAAAGTAGCTCTAATGTAAATAGGGTAGGTTCCATCACTTCTTCTTTTTGCCTTTTTTAAAAGGAAGTTTGTTGTAATTCTCATAACACACAGTTTTAAAAGTTAAAGATTCTGTGTTCTGATGGTATCTAAGTTATGCAGAAGAATTACTATTTTTAAAACCCAAATCGCATCAAAACACGCTAATTTAAATTTCAAAATATCAGAGTGTTAATCTATTTAATCGAGACCTATAGGAGGGATCATGCTTATTGATAGAAGGGTCTCGATTTAGTCTCGTTTAGCATGTGTTTTTATGGCTAAATTTGACACCTTCACAAAAAACAAAAAGCACCTAAAGTGTTAACTTTAAGTGCTTTTGAACTGAAATCAATATTCAATCTGTGATCCCAACGGGATTCGAACCCATATCGTCAGAACCGGAATCTGATATTCTATCCATTGAACTATGGGACCAGTTCAAAAAACTAAAATGCCTTTATTAACAAGACATTTTATTATTCAGGTGCGCAAATTTAAAAATTAAAAGCAAAATGCACCACCTGATATCCAATAAAGATAACTGCGATTAATCAACTGCAACCACCTCAACAATTTGCGGAACCGATTTTTTTACCACCATCTCAACTCCGCCTTTCAGTGTTTGCATGCTCAAATGGCAGCCATGACACGATCCTTCAAGGCGAACCTGTACCACAAAGTCGTCGGTAATATCAAGAAGAGTAATATTACCACCATCACCCTGCAGATATGGTCGAATTGACTCCAGAGCTTCTTCAACTTCGTTAAGCAATTTTGCTTTCTCCTCTCCTCCCATGGCTTACTTTTTAATTTCTACAATTTTAGTTTCAGGCATTGCAGCATTACGTAGTTCAACACGTTCAACCACCTTTTGTGCCAAATCAGCAAAAGCTAAACCTATAATGGAAGCTTCGTTCAGTGCAGCCGGTTCTCCATTATCGCCACCTTCGCGTATGCTCTGAACAATTGGTATTTGTCCTAATAAAGGCACCTGAAGTTTTTCTGCTAAGGTCTTTCCTCCATCTTTTCCAAAAATGTAATATTTATTTTCAGGTAATTCAGCAGGTGTAAACCAGGCCATATTTTCAACTAGCCCTAATACAGGCACATTAATATTCTTACTCTTAAACATGCTGACTCCTTTTACTGCATCAGCCAGCGCCACATTCTGCGGTGTGGTTACCACCACAGCACCTGTAATACTTATGGTTTGAACAAGCGTAAGATGTATATCACTGGTTCCAGGAGGTAAATCCAATAATAAATAATCGAGTTCGCCCCAGTTTCCATCGTTGATAAGCTGACGAATGGCATTGGTAGCCATAGATCCCCTCCATATCAAGGCATCATCCGGATTAACAAAGTAACCAATGCTTAACATCTTTACTCCGTATTTCTCAACCGGAATAATTTTATCTTTTCCTTCAATCTTTTCTAAAACCGGTCGAGCATCCTCTGTTTGAAACATAATAGGTACCGACGGTCCAAAAATATCGGCATCGAGCAAACCAACCGTATAACCGGCCTTAGCCAATGCCACAGCAAGATTTGATGTAATGGTAGATTTACCAACTCCTCCTTTACCCGAAGCAACCGCAATAATATTCTTTACACTCGGCAGAGCTTTGGTTTCAACAGGTTTCGCTTTTGGCTTAACCTTAACATAAATATTCCCTTCAATATCAGCCTCTTCATCAACATATGAATGAATTGCCTTTACACATGCCTTTTTTAAAGACCCAATTAAAGGATCGTTGGCCCGATCGAATAGTAAACTGAAACTGATTCTTTTTCCATCAATTCGCAAATCATCTTCAACCATCCCCAACGAAACGATGTCCTTCCCTTTTCCGGGATGCACCACATGTTTAAGTGCATCTAATATTAAGTTAGGATAATATTCCATATTATCTTTATTTAAACTTTTTAAAAATTATATCAAAGGTAAAAAAAATTGAGAAACTATGTTCTCAACCGTTGATTATCGTGTCATTTATCATGAATTTACATCAACTCAACCGAAGGATCCCAGAAGACTTCTTTAAAATTGACGATTTGGTTCTCTTCAACTTTCACCCCTTCATTTGCTAACAATTCCTTCATGGTTTCTCCACCTGGGAAATGCTGTTTACCTGTTAATAATCCATTACGATTAACCACTCGGTGAGCCGGAATATAATTGTGCCACGATCCGCATTTATTCATGGCCCACCCCACCATTCTGGCACTTCTTACAGCACCAAGGTATCTGGCAATAGCACCGTAGCTGGTAACTCTGCCGTAGGGTATCAGCTCCGCAACCTGGTAAACCTGTTCGAAGAAATCATTTTTTGGCATTGTTTTGATTTCGGGGTTCGCGCTCTTTTACCACACCACGACCACCACTGTGGTAAGAGTCATAATCAATGTCAATTTCAGGCTCAATCCACTCTTCTCTTGGCTCCAGTTTATATTTAAGGTATTTGATATTTAAACCATGAGCAATCCATTTCGATTCGTAATGCGTTTGAATACTCAGTATCTCATCATCATAACCCGAACCATACAAATCATTCTCATTAACCAAAACAGGCAGATTATTTTCCTTCACCATAGCTTCGGTGTAGGTATGCAAAAAGTTAGAATCTGTTTTGAGATGTATGATGCCTCCGGGCTTCATTATTCTTAGATACAACTTCATAAAACGTGTTGATGACAGTCGTTTATTAACCCGTTTCATTTGTGGATCGCTAAAGGTAAGCCAGATTTCATCCACTTCATCCGCTTCAAAAAATTTGGTAATTAATTCAATTCGTGTTCTTATAAAAGCCACATTGGTCATTCCTTTATTTTTCGAATCGGTAGCACCCCTGTGCATTCGGGCACCTTTGATATCGATTCCTATGAAATTTTTATCAGGATAAAGTTCTCCCAATCCTACGGTATATTCACCCTTACCACAGCCTAATTCGAGGACTACAGGGTTATCGTTTTTAAAAAAGTCTTTGTTCCACTTACCTTTCAGTGCAAAAGGTTCTTCTTTTAAATCATCGTAATTAGCCTGAAACACATGATCGTAAGTTGCCATCTCGGCGAACTTTTTCAACTTATTCTTTCCCACTTTATGTACTTTGACAACTATTCAGCTTCTTCTATTCGTAAACCAATATTGTGTATCCCTGTTAAATCATCGGTTCGCATCCCCTGAACTATTCTGAAGGTATATTCACCTTCTTCGGCAAACTTCACACCCATCTGATAAGGAACGGTTACATGAAACAGATCGCCCCAACCAGATCCCAGCCATCGTCCGTTATCGTCGGCAAGTATACAATCCACTTTTTGCTGCATTGTCTTACCCGATGGACTCATCACATCCACAAACAACCATAAATTACTATTGGGATATTCCGACCGGTTACGGATATTCAGGTAAACATTATAATTCATTTGGGCATTATCAATGTCAACCATAAAAACAGCCATCGAATCTTTGTTCCATCCTGCGTCGGGTATGGTAACATATTGATCGAAGACAGCGTTTTTATCACAACTAACAAATCCAATGGCTAAGAAAATAGCCAATAGAATGCTATTTTGGCTTATTACCTTCATTTTTCTTTGGCTGGTTTTGACTATTCTGACTGTTCGGGTTGTTTTGATTATTAGGTCTCCGTCGTCTGTTATTATTCTGATTTCGTGATCCTTTTGCTCCATTTTTATTAGGGGCCGGACGACGTTTCTTTTTCTTTTTATCTTCATCAAAACGGGTAAGATCATCCTGACCTACAACATTTTCGTAACTTGGTTCAGCATGAATAGCCGTACGTTTGAATTCGTCAGATACCAGTTTATCAATCTTTTTACCCCTGCGGTTAATCTTAATTACTTCTTTCACACGATCAACAGGCACCTCCACTATTCCGGCCGGAAATTCTTTTTCGGTACTGTACCACATGATACGCTTGAAGATATCTGTTTTAAAGTGATAATAAGGACCTTCATCCGTTTCCAAAACAGTATTCGTATTCGGAAAATCAGCCTGTGCATCAAGGTAGGCGTCCAGTTCGTAGTTAAGACAACATTTAAGTTTTCCACACTGACCAGCCAGCTTCTGCGGATTTAATGAAATCTCCTGATAACGTGCAGCATTAGTTGTAACCGAAACAAAATTGGTCATCCAGGTTGAACAACACAATTCACGACCACAAGGCCCGATACCACCAATTCTACCAGCTTCCTGACGGGCTCCGATCTGACGCATCTCAATACGCACCTTAAAACGATCGGCCAACACTTTTATCAGTTCACGAAAATCAACCCGCTCATCGGCAATGTAGTAGAATATCGCTTTTGTACGATCACCCTGATACTCAACATCACCAATTTTCATATCCAGTTTCAAACGTTCCGAAATCCTCCTGGACTCCAGCATGGTTTCATGCTCCAGATTTTTAGCTTCTTCCCACTTCTCAATATCAGCAGGTTTTGCTTTTCGATAAACACGCTTAAACTCGTAGGTATCTGGTGAGATATTGTTTTTCTTCATCTGAAGTAAAACCAATTCGCCTGTCAAGGTTACGGTGCCAATATCGTGACCCGGAGAAGCCTCCACTGCAATAATATCTCCCTTCGAGAGTTTTAATCCGTTGCTATTGTTGAAAAAACCTTTACGTGTGTTCTTAAACTGAACCTCAACTATACTTGTGCTATTTATGCTTTCGGGTAAATCGCCCAACCAGTCGAAAACATTTAGTTTTCCGCAACGACTGGTACAGTTGGTACAACCCGTTTTTTCCTGTTCCTTAACTTCTTCCATAATTTCAATAAATAAAAGGCTCACTGACCTTGTGAATTCGCTAAATCACCCTTACTGTTTTAACAGCATGATAATTTTCAGACACAAATCCATTAATATAATTCGAGCATTCCCATTTTGTTCAAGATGAGAATGGGCTAAACTGATCTCTTCGCTCAATTGTAATACGTTATTATCGTTTATAAATGGCGAAAAACGTGTTGAGAAATTTCTTTCTTCTGCCGTAAGATACAATAAATCTTCTTCCTGTATATTCATTATGAAGTTTTCGCGGATTAACCGAAGCGAAAAATCCAGAAAACTTTTCAATTGTTCCTTAGGCTGGCTGTTCATTTCATCGCACCATTCAATCAGATCAAATAATTTTCGCTGATAGGCCTGACGCATTAATGCCACAAATTTATCGAAGAAGAACCTTCGTTCATCACTCTGATCCAATAATTCGCGTGCAGCCACATAATTCCCAACAGCCAATTTGGCTAACTGGCCGGCTTCATCGGAACCAATACCAAACTCTTTAACCAAAGATGTGGCAATGTCTTCGTTACTGATCCCCGGAATTTTTAACATCTGTGTTCGACTCTGAATTGTTCCCAGTACATCGGCCGGATTATCCGACACCAATAGAAAAACCGTTCCTTGTGGTGGCTCTTCCAACAGTTTTAATAATTTATTGGATGCTGCCACATGCATTTTTTCCGGCAACCAAATGATCATCACTTTATACTTGGCCTCAAATGTCTTAAGGCTTAGTTTTTTGATGATATTTTGACTCTCTTCACTGTAAATTAAACCTTGTTTGTCTGATTCAAGAAATGTATACCACTGCCCAAGGTTAAAGTACCTTTTTTCCAGAATAATCTGACGCCATTCCTGCAAATAAGAATCACTCACCGGATTTTTATGTTTCGGACTCTTAACAACCGGAAACACAAAATGCAAATCAGGATGAACCAGTTTATTGTATTTAACACATGACGGACAAACTCCACACGAGTCATTTTCCTGCCGGTTATGACAATTGAGGTATTGAGCAAAAGCCAATGCCATATTTAACTTACCATTACCTTCTGGTCCGGTAAACATTTGAGCATGGCTGACACGCTCTTCGTTCACCATGTTAATCAAATGTTTTTTTATATGATCGTGGCCTATAACCTCTGCAAACTTCATATTAAATCAATTCACTTCTGATCAGTTTTTTCCTGATCAAATTATTCTCTCAGCAAGTTTTCTGCCTTCTTTCAAGGTCAGAAAAAATCAAGTTCAAAGATAACAAATTAGTTGGTTGTTCAAACGAGAATAATTTAAGCAGATCTGCCATGAATAAGGGTGTTTTAATACAAAAAACTACCTTTGACAAAATTTTTAAGCATGTCAACCTTTTTATTCGACAAAACTGTTTTCGGACCTGTCAGGAGTCGCCGTTTAGGTGTTTCACTGGGAATTAATCTATTACCCAATAATCGAAAACTCTGTTCATTCGATTGTATTTATTGCGAGTGTGGTTTAAATGGTGAATTAGGTGACAAAACAAGTCAGATGCCTACTCGCCAGCAGGTTAAAGAAGCATTAAAACAGAAGTTGGAAGATATGCTTAACGAAAATTTGAAGCCTGATGTTATCACCTTTGCAGGCAATGGTGAACCTACTCTTCACCCCGATTTTGCAGGGGTAATTGATGACACTATTGAAATACGAAATGCTCACTGTCCGGAAGCCCGAATTGCAGTTCTTTCCAATGCATCGCGCTTATACAAACCTGAAGTTGTTTCAGCTCTTTTAAAGGTTGATGATAACATACAAAAACTTGATTCAGGCCTAAAAGAAACTATCCTTCGATTGGATCAACCCAACTATCCTTTTGATCTGGATCAAACAATCAACCAATTAAAGGCCTTTAAAGGCAAAGTAATTATTCAAACCATGTTTGTGGAAGGAGAAATTGATGGGGTAACTATTGACAATACCACTCAAAAGGATATTGACTCGTGGATTCAGGCATTACAAAAGATCAGACCATCTAAGGTAATGATTTACACCATCGAGAGAGATACACCTTATAGTAATCTTAAAAAAGTATCGTTACCTTTACTGAACCAGATTGCTGACCAAGCTAAACAACAAGGCTTTGAGGTATCTGTTTCAGGATAAACGGATATGAAAGAAAAGGCTACCCACAAAAAACGAATTCTTATAAGCCCATTAAACTGGGGTTTGGGTCATGCCACACGTTTATTACCAATTATTGATAATTTAATCAAAGATGGACATCAATGCTATGTAGCCGGAGAAAAACCATCCATTAACGTTATTCAACAGACCTTTCCAAATCTGACTTTTATTATCCTGAAAGATTTTCAAATCAAGTTATCCGGCTCTAACAATCAACTTTTAAAACTCACCTGGCAACTTCCAGGATTTTTAAAATCGTTAAACAGAGATAAAAGAACAGTAAAAGAACTGGTAAATCGTTTCAATATTGATTTTATCATTTCCGACAATCGCTATGGTTTTCGTCATCGCAAAATTACATCGGTACTTATAACACATCAAACTAATATCAGAACAGGTCGGTTAATGTGCTGGTCAAAACCCATCGTTCAGCTTACCTTACAATATTGGATCAGACGTTTTGATTCGTGCTGGATTCCTGATATAAAAGATACCCCTTCCATTGCAGGTCAACTGGGTAATAAAGTAATGCATCGCTCCACCCATCGAATAGGGTTAACATCACGACTTAAGCTGGCAAACAATCCAACAGAAGTCCCTGGTTATTTAAAAAATCCGGATGTACTAATCATTCTATCCGGACCAGAACCTCAACGATCGATTTTCGAAAAATTAATTGTTAGACGTTATATCAACAGTGACCTGAATGTAATTTTACTTCGCGGCAGACCCGACAGTATTATAAAGCCCCGAAAGCATGGATCAGTAACCTTTATTGAGCATTGTGATATCAACACATATCACTACCTTTTAAACAAAAGTAAACAAATTGTATGTCGTTCGGGCTATTCTACTTTAATGGATCTGTTCCATGTTAACCGTAAAGCTATTTTAATTCCCACACCCGGGCAATATGAGCAGGAATACCTGGCCATGCACATGAAAAAACATTTCCATTTCACGGTTGTAACACAAAAAAAGATCCTTAAAACCTCACGGCTGGCCTTTGGAATCAATACCTATAAAGCCACGGCAAACAGTTATGCCAATTCTTTCCAATTACCCCCACTTAACAAGTTATAGTCTCATCTTCATTAAAGGCTGAACTCAATTATTTTGTCAGGCATTTTATTGAATTCATCAAATCCGGCTAACTAAACATTAAGTAGTTAAGTATTAAAAAATGCAAACAAGCATAACCATTTTAATAAGATGAACGTATGATCGCCAACAACATAATTAAACAAAGCAACACAACACTAAAATAGATTTTAATGACAACCATATTTCTCATATTAATCCCACTTGCTGCTGCAGGTTTCTGGTTATGGAAAAAAGGAATTTTTATCCTGGCAGAACATTATGCTGTTGGTGATCTGGAATCGATACTTTTTAGTAATGGTGCCAAACAAAAGGAAACCATCATTTCTTCTATGAAGGAAATTACCAAAGAGAAATATACCAATGAAGAACTATTGGATTACTTTTTAAAAATAAAAGGATTACAAGTAATAAACTTTTATGATCCGGTTAGTTTTTGGACTCGTAAATATTTAATGAGCCCAACTAAGTTAAAACTCAACTATTTCGAACAGGTGAAGTTTTACGAAACATTTCTTAACTATCCTGCTTTAGTTAAAGCTAAACGTAATAACTCAAACGGGTACATGAATAGCAGTCCAAAAGGATTATTTATTAATAAAAAACAACTGGCCTGACTGGTCGGTAATACAAAATAGGGGACAAGTAGGAAAACAACTCCTGCTGTCAGGAAAGCGAACCGGATAAGACATTATCCGGTTTTTCTTTATGTATGTTTGCTCACTTTATTGTTATTTGGAAAATTATATCTTTGTTACCTGATTTAAACAAGCTGATGATACTAAACAAATTGTATCCATCAATGTTGATTTCCTATGTTTAGATAAGTAGAAGGGAATACAATCAATATGAACACCAAATAATAGTAATTTATGAAAAGAATTGCATCACTATTTTTTATAGTATGCATCGGCTTTGCTCAATTAGCAAAAGCTGATGAGGGGATGTGGCTACTCCCATTATTGAACAAGCTTAACATGAATAAGATGAATGAGCTTGGATTGAAATTGTCAGCCGAAGATATTTATAGCATTAACAATTCAAGTTTAAAAGATGCTATTGTGATTTTTGGCGGAGGTTGTACGGGAGAATTAATTTCTGACCAGGGTTTAATTTTAACCAACCATCATTGTGGATATGGTAGCATTCAGGCATTGAGTTCTATTGAACACAATTATCTTGAAGATGGATTCTGGGCCAAAACAAAAGAAGAAGAGTTACCTGCTGAAGGCTTGAAGGTTACTTTCATGAAATACATGGAAGATGTTACTGAGCGGATTAATGCAGAACTTTCGGATGATATGAGCGAAACAGAACGCCAGGCAAAAATCTGGGAAGTTTCTTCTAATATTTCAAAAGAAGCAACTGAAGGTAATAATTACAGAGCCATTGTAAAAGACTATTTCGAAGGAAACCAGTTTTTTCTGATCGTATATGAAATCTTTACTGATGTTCGCTTCGTAGGTGCACCTCCTTCATCAATTGGTAAATTTGGTCACGATACTGACAACTGGATGTGGCCTCGTCATACTGGTGACTTCAGCATGTTCCGTGTATATTGCGGACCTGATGGCAAACCAGCTGATTACTCAAAAGACAATGTACC
The DNA here is from genome assembly GCF_050589785.1 of Carboxylicivirga caseinilyticus. Classification (NCBI taxonomy): domain Bacteria; kingdom Pseudomonadati; phylum Bacteroidota; class Bacteroidia; order Marinilabiliales; family Marinilabiliaceae; genus Carboxylicivirga; species Carboxylicivirga caseinilyticus. The sequence continues at coordinate 100,024 of NZ_JBNGOX010000016.1, forward strand.
TTATCAGCCTAAACACCACTTACCTGTTTCATTAAAGGGTGTGGAAATGGATGATTTTGCCATGACTATCGGATTCCCGGGAAGCACTGAACGTTATTTAACTTCATGGGGTATTGAAGAACGAATGAATATCACCAACGAAGCAATGATTACTCCACGTGGTATCAAGCAGGACATCTGGAACGAAGATATGATGGCCAGCGAAAAAGTACGTATTCAGTATGCTTCAAAATTCTCAAGAAGTTCAAACTACTGGAAAAACAGTATCGGTATGAACCGTGGTCTGGAGAAATTGAATGTACTGGAGAAAAAACGTGCTCTGGAAGCTGAATTTGCTGAATGGGCTGCCGGATCTGATGAGCGTAAAGCAAAATATGGCGAAGTACTTTCCGACCTTGAAAAAGCTTATGAAGCACAGGCTCCATACAGAAAAGCCCGCAGTTATGTTCTTGAATGTTTGTTGCGTGGAACTGAAATCTATAGTTTCTCTTTGCGTGCACGTGAACTTCAAACAGCTTTAGAAAATGACAATCAGGAGGAAATAGATGCTGCGGTAAAGAAATTAACTGAAGCTGGCAAAGGGTTTTATAAAGATTATTATCCTGAAACAGATCGTAAAGTATTAGCAGCTTTAACCGACTTATATTATAATACAATTGACAAACAATTTCATCCTGAATTTTATCAAACTATCAATAAGAAATTCAAGGGAGATTTCGAGAAATATGCGAATACTGTTTTCAGCAAATCGATTTTTTCAAGTGAAGATAAATTCAATGCCTTCCTTGCAAAACCTTCATTGAAGAAGTTAAATGCTGATTTAGCATTTTCAGCTGGACTTGAAATAAGTGAAACGTATAAAAACATAGTGGCACAGTTAAAAGAAACTACCAGCACCATTTCTAAAGCTAACCGATTATTTATGGCCGGACTGATGGAAATGCATCCTGATAAAGTTTACTACTCAGATGCCAATTTCTCAATGCGTTTAAGTTATGGTACTGTAGGTGACTATGAGCCACGCGATGGTGTAAAATATAAGTATTACACAACCATCGATGGTATTATGGAGAAAGAAGATCCGAATAATTATGAGTTTATTGTACCTCAAAAATTAAAAGATCTTTGGAAAGCAAAAGATTATGGCCAATATGCTGATAAAGATGGTAAACTACATGTTTGCTTCACTACAAACAATGATATTACCGGAGGTAACAGCGGAAGTCCTGTGATAAATGCCAACGGCGAATTATTTGGTCTGGCTTTCGACGGTAACTGGGAGGCTATGAGTGGAGATATTGCTTTTGAACCTGAATTACAGAAGTGTATCAATGTTGATATCCGCTACGTGCTTTTTGTTATTGAGAAATACGCTGGTGCAACCAACCTGATTGACGAAATGACCCTGGTTAAAGAATAAACTCTTTTAATCATATCGATAAAGCCGGCTTACGAGTCGGCTTTTTTTTGTTTAATCATGTCAATGCTGTAGTTTTACAATTGAATTAAAAAGGAAATATGGCGAAGAATAAATTCTATGTAGTTTGGAAAGGTGCGAAACCGGGTATTTATGGATCATGGGCCGAATGCCAGGCTCAGATAAAAGGATTTGCCGGTGCCCTATACAAAGGATTTGAATCGCAAAGTGAAGCAATAAAAGCTTTTAAAAGTCCGCCACATAAATTCATAGGACAAGGCAGTAAGACCTCTTCCACTCCTAAATTTAATCCCAAAAGTAATATTATCATCCCAAGCATTTCGGTTGATGCTGCTTGCAGTGGAAACCCGGGAGTGATGGAATATCAGGGGGTAAACACTCAGACCAAGGAACAACTTTTTCATATGAAATATCCCATTGGAACCAATAATATTGGTGAGTTTTTAGGGATTGTTCATGGACTGTCATATCTAAAAAAACATAACCTGCCTATTCCAATTTATACCGACTCGAAAATTGCCATGGGTTGGGTTGAAAAAAAAGAATGTAAATCAAAATTGGAAGAGACTGCCAAAACCAAAGAGCTTTTTGATTTTGTAAGAAGGGCTGAAGCATGGCTGAAAAATAATACCTACTCAACCAAAATACTAAAATGGGACACAAAAAACTGGGGTGAGATTCCTGCTGACTTTGGCAGAAAGTAGTTAGTTAATTTCCATGTATGGGATCCGGAAAGTGATTCTTGTTCCACATAAGTCATAATCAGACAGATCTTCAATCTCCAACGCTTCTGCTTTCTTCCCCTGATGTTCATAAAGAAGACTGATACGATCTTTTGTTAATTGCATGGCTACAGATTTATGTGTGATTAACTTTTTCTTTTGCTGAGCCATCTTTATACCAATACCGTTATCTTCTATTGATATTGCGAGCTTATTCTTATCCTTACTAAAAGTAACTTTAATAAATCCATCTTCCTTCATGGATAATCCGGCATGTTCAATGGCATTTTCAACAAATGGTTGCGATAACATGGGAGGAACCATTACTTTTTCTATTTGTAACTGTTCATCTATTTGCAACGAAAAGTTTATCTTATTTTCAAACCTTCGATTCTGCAAACTCATATATTTCTCCAGTATTTCTTTCTCTTTCTTGAGTGTAATATTTTCTTCTTTAGCATACTGCAACACCAGACGCATTAAAGATGAAAAATCAGCTACAAAATCAATGGCTTCATCCTGATTTCCTTCAATAATAAAACATTGCAATGCCGAAAGTGAGTTAAATATAAAGTGAGGATTCATCTGTGTGCGCAGCACCTTATGCTCCATTATCTGACGTCGCTGCTTTTCTTTAATTTTCAGAATATAAACTCCAATTAAAACAAGTACTGCCGAGAACATAAAAAAGATAGATAAACCCCATAATAAAAGTTCATGCTGATGATCTTTGGCTTTCAACTCCAACAACTCTTTTTCACTTTTCTCAGAGTGATATTTTTTTTCCAATTCAATTAGTCGTTCATATTTCTCCGCTGTAAAAATTGAATCAGCAATACTGTTATATCGTTCGTAAGTATCCAATGCCTTCTGATAATCCTCCATCTCTTTATAAACGAGATAAAGTGAATAGTAATTATCTTTCTTCAGGGTTAATAAATCCAGCTTTTCGTTCACTTCTTCAGCCAGCATGTAATACTCCAGTGCTTTCTTATAATTATCAACCTCTTTGTATGCATCACCAGTACTTGAATAGGTCGATATCAACAGCATATAATTATTCGTTTCACGAAAGTGATTGATGGCTTCGTTAAAATAATCCAGGGCTCGTTGACTTTCACCTTTGTAAACAAATAAACATCCAAGATTTGTTGAAATCGCCGCCATTCTATCCTTATTGCCTAATTCGTTATAGGCAAAATAAGCCTTCCGGTAACTCTCCAAGGCTTTATCGTAATGATGCAGCATTGCATAAGTGATTCCCATGTTATTGGTTAAACCCGCTATACTCTCCTGATCTTTGTTCTTTTCATATAGCTTTAATGCAATATTATAGTGCTCAAACTGCTGATCATACCTTTCCCACTTTCCATAAACCATGCCTATATTATGATGAGCACGGGCTATTCCTAATTCATCACCTAACACTTTTTGAATTTCCAAAGCAGAATTGAAATTCTCTAACGCTACAGCGTACTGCCCCAGATAATAAAACACCAATCCTATATTATTGTAAGAGGTAGCTTGTTGTTCCTTATCCCCTATTCCCTGGTAGCTGGATAAAGCTCTTTGATAATATACTTTAGCTGAGTCAAACTCTTGCAAATAAAAATAAGCCTCGGCAAGCGCCTCATTAGAATAGGCATTGGCTTTCAACTTTTTTGAAGAGGGATTATTTAACAGATCATAAGCCAATTCCTTACAGCTATCAGGATTTTCAGAGGCAAGTTGAATTAGTTCAATGGCTTTTCCAACAATTGAATCTTCCGCAATTGCCAATTCCCCATCATCAGCCCTCATTTCATTAGAGCTTAAAAATACCAAAGCAATTAAGGTAATTAACTTATAGATTTGTTCAATGTCCATTATAAGATCAGGTTGCCCAGTTTTTTATTCCTTCAAAAGTAATACTATTTTTTTAATAGAATTTTATCTGCGTGATTAGACTTTCAATCAAAACAATATTATAACATCAAATGAATAAGCAAGATAGAACATTGTTTATTCATTTTCTGATTAAATTGACTTAATTAATCATAAACTATCTTACTATTTAATTAATTTAATCTATTTTTGAATAACCTTTTTAATTATAAACTAGAACACATATGAAAAAAGTATTTTTTATTGTAGCGTTTTTAGCTATTAACTTAAGTTCATTCGCTCAAACTGAGAAAGGAAAAATCATTATGTCAGGCACATCTGACTTGGGGTTATCATCAACAACAACTAAATTTGAATATGATGGAGAGTCATATAGTGATGATATTAAATCCACACAATTCAACATAACTCCTTCCTTGGGCTACTTCGTAATTGACAATCTGGCATTAGGATTGTCAATTGACTTTGAAAGCACAAAACAAAAAGTTTCTTCTGACTCTTATACATCCAATTCACTCTTATTTGGTCCATTCGCACGTTATTATGTTGGATCCGGAAATATAAAACCATATATACAAGGGGATTTTCTGTTTGGCAATCAAAAATCAAAGTATGATTATTCAGGAGTAAATATGAGTGGTGAATCTAAAAACAATGTTTCTGCATGGGACCTGGGTGTTGGCCTTGGGTTTTTCCTGAATGATTTTATTTCACTTGACCTTGGATTAGGCTATGGATCAATAACTATGTCTGATGGTGATAATAGTAAAGATAAAACAATAATTAGTGGAGTAGCTCTTAGTGGTGGATTTGCCATATTTTTCTAATACTACTTTACAATAAACATTTAAGAGGGTGTCCAAAAAGTGATTCTGCAAATAAGGAATCTTTCAAATTGTAACTTTACTTTCATTATACCCCACCAAACCTCCCCTAAAAGGGA